>NZ_MCGS01000045.1:0-64362 GCF_002607755.1 Serratia sp. BW106 | reverse complement strand
TGCCGGAGGATATTTATTTGGTTGGCGTTTAGGCTTCGCGCTGGCGGATAACGCCTTCCTGTACCGTGGTGGCAACCAGTACGCCTTCACGGGTATAGAATTGGCCGCGTACAAATCCACGGGCACCGGAAGCGGAAGTGCTTTCCACCACGTACAACAGCCAGTCATCCATGCGGAATGGGCGGTGGAACCACATTGAGTGATCGATGGTGGCTACTTGCATGCCGGGCTCCAGGAAACCGACGCCGTGGGGTTGCAACGCCGTCGGCAGGAAGTTGAAATCAGACGCATAACCCAGCAAATATTGATGGATGCGCAGATCGTCCGGCATGGTACCGTTGGCGCGGAACCACACGTAGCGGTGCGGATCTTCCACACTGCCTTTCAGCGGATTGTGGAATTTGACCGGACGCATCTCAATCGGCTTCTGGCCGATAAACTTCTCACGTACTTTGTCCGGCAGCATATGCGACAGCTTCTGGGCAATGTCTGACTCAGACATCAGACCTTCTGGCGGTGGCACGTCCGGCATGGTGTTCTGATGTTCAAAACCTTCTTCCGGGCTTTGGAAGGACGCGGTCATATAGAAAATGGGTTTGCCGTGCTGAATGGCACTGACGCGTCGGGCACTAAAGCTGTTGCCGTCACGCAGGATTTCCACGTCATAAACAATCGGCTTGCTGCTGTCACCCGGACGCAGAAAATAGCTGTGGAACGAGTGAACGCTGCGCTCCGCCGGTACCGATTGTTTGGCGGCATACAGCGCCTGACCCACCACCTGACCACCGAATACCTGGCGTAACCCCAGATCTTCACTTTGCCCGCGGTACAGCCCTTCTTCAATTTTCTCCAGATCCAGCAGATCGAGGAGGTTTTTCAGTGCCTGGCTCATAAAGTTACTACCCTTTTAATAATCATTTTGCGCAGTGTGCGGAATATCACGGCAAGCCGTCAATATATTGCGTTATGGCACAGAGAAAATTGACTGAATGCTGAGCGTTATTAGAGGGGTAAGTGATTAATAGGCAGGACTAAATGGATTTTTCAGTGTTTTGTGCTAAGTTTAATAGGTGCGGTGGTGAAAGCCACCAACGTGTTGATAATAAAAAAGGAGACCGATCCATGAAACTCTGGCAAATCGTAGGTGGAGCAGCAGCGTTAACCGTTACCCTGGCGGGTTGTGCCCAAAAGAGTGCGGACGTGCCTGTTCCGACAGCGGGAAACCCGGCGATTGCGCAAACGCAGATTCAGGGCCCGGCGGTGACTGGTTCGGTTAACATTCGCCAGCGCATTGCGCTGCCACCGGATGCGGTACTGACCGTCACGCTCTCTGATGCCTCGTTGGCGGATGCTCCGTCTAAAGTGATCGCCCAGCGTGCGGTTCGCACCGAGGGCAAGCAGGCGCCGTTTAATTTTGTCCTGCCGTACAATCCGGCCGATATTCAGCCTAATGCACGCATTATCCTGAGTGCGGCAATTACGGTAAATGGTCAGATGACCTTTATTACCGACACTATCCAGGAAGTGGTGAACCGTAACGGCACCCGTGCCGATCTGGTGATGGTTCCGGTGCAGGGCGTTGCCGTTCAGGCCGCCCCGGCGACCATGCCTTAAGCCGGTAACCCTTAAGCAGTAAACCCTTAACAGCCTTTGCGCTCCGGCCAAAGGCTGTTTTGTTGTTACCAGCGCCAACCATAAACCAACAGGTCAACCGTGCTGTGCGTACCGAAGATAATCCCTTCTTCAAGCAATGCCTGCCGCTGGCGTTGGAAGTCCTCCCCCTGCTGCGAAATTTGTCCGTGCCGGTTAATCACCCGATGCCAGGGCAGGCTGCTGCCTTCCGGCAGGCGCCTTAATACGCCACCGACCTGACGCGCGGCGCGCGGTGAACCGGCCAGTTTCGCTATTTCGCCATAGGTCGTGACCTTGCCATAGGGAATGGCGGCCACCACGTGGAACACGCGCTGGCTGAATGAGGCGTCTTCTGGTTCCATTTCTGTTTTCCTGCTGCAGCAAAAACCAATAAGGGAAGTGTGCCACAGCCAAGGTGGGTAAGAAAACAGCGGTTGGCCCCGGTTGGCTTGCTATTTGGTTGGCCATCACCGATACTAGCCACCGCTTCGCAGTCATGTGAAGCCGTCAATGGGGGCCCTGTTGGTTCTCCCGCAACACTAACTTGTGAACTCGGTCAGATCCGGAAGGAAGCAGCCGCAGCAGGTGACGTGTGTGCCGGGATGTAGCTGGCAGGGCCTCCACCAATTTCAGTCACTGAGCAATCTCGGCTCGTCCCCCCCAAAACATTTGCTATCCCTCGATAAAACTAAATCCTTAAATTACCCACTGCAGGCTAAAAGCAAAGCGCAAGGGCAGCATGCCGGCGAATTTCATGATGCCAGAAAGAGACGATGGGCTGTCGGAGGGTTTTAAATGTGGCAGGGCGACAGGGCAATATGCGAACCGTTGGTATTGGCCGGATTTACCCTGCGACGTAGAAAGCCGCAGGGTATTGGGGTTACGGAGTCACAATATTGAACCAGAATTCAAAGTTATCCATATAGCCTAACATTTCGTCCATTTTTGCAGCGTTACCCGTCACCTTCACTTCTCCCTTATCCTCCGCCTGTTTTAGCGTTTCTTCCTTGAGGATAATTTTATTCAAGGTGTCGCGGTTAAGCGTGAGAGTGGCATCGGCATCTTTAGCTTCGGCATTGGCGGTGTGGTTGAGTACTCCATTTTCCAGTTCCAGCTTGTACTTGCCGCCATCGCTGCCCAGATCAATGTTAAACACGGCTTTGGCCTTGCCTGCTTTTTCACCGTTGATATGTACAGCCAGGAAGTCAAAGAACATCTCAGGCGTCATCGCCCGCACGGTATCTGGGCTGGCGGTATTCGGGGTTGGCCCTTTCACCACGCCGTTACGTAGCTCCTGAGCACCGGTGAGATAGAAATTACGCCATGGGCCAGATTCAGCCTGATAGCCCAGTTGTTCCAGCGCATCAGCCTCAAGATTGCGTGCATCCTGATTGTTCGGATCGGCAAAGACTATTTTGCTGACGACCTGAGCAACCCAACGGTAATTGCCCTGATCAAAGTCGGTTTTGGCTTTATTGAGGATCGCATCGGCACCGCCCATGTAATCGACAAATTTCTTCGCGGCCTCTTCCGGCGGCAGTTCATCCAGCGTGGCCGGATTGCCGTCAAACCAGCCGAGATAGAGCACATAAGTTGCTTTGACATCATGACTTACAGAACCGTAATAACCTCGGTTGGCCCAGGTTTTCGCCAGGCTGTCCGGCAGTTTGAACTTCGCCGCTATTTCATCACGGGTCAGGCCTTCATTCGCCATTCTCAGAGTCTGGTCGTTAATATAGCGGTAAAGATCACGCTGGCTCTTGAGAAGGTTAACGACGTTTTCGTTGCCCTAGGTTGGCCAGTGGTGCTGAGCCATAATGATTTCCGCTTTGTCGCCCCAGCGAACTATCGCTTCGTTGATATATTTTGACCAAGGGAGCGGCTCACGAATTTTTGCGCCACGCAGGGAATAAGTATTATGCAGCGTATGGGTCACATCTTCTGCCGCTTCGATGAGTTTCTTCTCTTCGATAAACCACAGCATTTCTGATGGTGCTTCAGAGCCTGGCGCCAGCATGAAATCATAAGTAAGGCCGTCGATGACCTCTTTTTGACCATCTTTCTCAATGATGTTGGTTGGGGCAATCAGGGTGACGGTACCTGCCGACGTGGTGGTACCCAGGCCTGCACCAACCTGACCTTTGGTTTCTGGTTTCAACAGGTTGCCGTACATGTAGCTGGCGCGGCGACTCATGACGTTACCCGCCATGATATTTTCTGCCACGGCCGCTTCCATAAAGCCGGCGGGCGCATAAACTTTCACTTTACCCGACTTTACATCAGCTTCATCGACCACACCTCGTACGCCACCGTAGTGGTCAACGTGGCTATGAGTGTAGATAACAGCGACAACCGGTTTTTTCCCTCGGTTTTTAAAATAGAGATCCATGCCCACTTTGGCGGTTTCGGCTGAAACCAGAGGGTCAACCACAGTCACACCCTCTTTGCCCTCAATGATGGTCATGTTGGACAGATCCAGGTTACGGATCTGGTAAACACCATCTGTGACCTCAAACAGGCCGCTGATGTTAATCAACTGCGACTGACGCCACAGGCTCGGGTTTACGGTATCCGGCGTTTTTTCGCCTTCCTTGATGAAGGAATACTGCTGTGGGTTCCAAATGACATTACCTTGCTCACCTTTGATAATTTCGGTTGGCAAGGCAGCTATGAAACCTTTATGTGCGTTGGCAAAATCGGTGTTATCTGAGAAGGGGAGCTGATCGTACAGTGCATCATTGGCTTGTTTGGTTGCGGGGGCCGCTTCTTTCGGTGCAACCTCTGCCCAGGATGGAATTGCGAAGGTAGTTAGCACTCCCGCTAACGCTAACCCTCTCATGATGGGTGTTAATTTCATTGGAATCCTCGCTGGATTTTAGATGGCGAAGTTAGGTAGCTTTTACTTCCGTTGTAACGAGTTGTAACTCAAATACTAAATGTAATAGAAGATTGGTATTGAGCAAGTTTAAATAAAAAATATTAAATCACCGGAATCAGACTAAATAGAAATTATCCGAAGTCGATATTGTTAATATAAAACAGCAATCACATCCATTTTTTTGACGGTTAAATAGTGGGCTTCAGACGTTGGCGGTGTGTTTATATATTTGTTTTTATTGATTTTTTAATTAAGTAATGGTGGCGGTGTTTTCTGGGTGATATTTATGAAAAAGTTTATACTTTGTGGTTGGATAATTTAAAATAGCGGAGAGTAAATCATAGCAGAGGATTTGGTGAGTGGAGGTTTTATCGTGAAATATTGTGATTTGTGTTTGTTATCGAATGACTGAAGTGTTGCGCCGACATGTTATCAGCGCAACACTTGCAGATTAATGCCTTACCAGGGTGGCGAAATAGTATGCCAGTGGGATCGCCAGAAAATAGAGGCCGACCGGCACTTCACGCCATTTGCCAGCAATCACTTTGATAATGATGTAGAACAGCAGCCCGCCGGCGATGCCGGTACCGAAGCTGTTGGCGATCAGCGTGATCATGACCATCATCAGCACCGGCAGGCCGTCGGTGAAGTTGGCTAAATCAACTTTGCGCAGTCCGCTAAACATATTCAGGCCGATCAGGATCAGCGCCGGGGCAGTGGCTTCTTTCGGGATCATCAGGGCAATCGGTGTGAACAGCAGCATCAGTAAAAACATTACCGCGGCCGCCAATGCGGTTAACCCGGTTTTACCTCCGGCTTCGGCCGCCGCAGAGGATTCGATCAGCGCGGTGGCGGCAGGAATACCGACTATAGGGCCCAGCGCAGCAGCGATAGAGTCCACCATAAAGGGGCGGTTGATGTGTGGCATATTGCCGTGTTCGTCCAGCAGCCCGGCTTCACCACCCACGGCCAGCGTAGTGCCCATGGTGGAGAAAAACTCCGAGGCGAAAAAGACGAACAAATAAGGCAGAAAGGCGATATTCAGTGCACCGATCAGATCAACATGGCCGAGCACCGGGGCCAATGAATGCGGCATTGCCATCAGGCTGTCCGGCAGGTGGGTAACGCCGAACGGGATACCCACCAGAGTCGCAAACAGGATCGCCCATAAAATAGCGCCGGGAATGCGTCGGGCTTGCAAGGCAATCGCCAAAAACAGGCCGCACAGGGCGATCAACGCACCGGGTGCGGTGAAATCACCCAGCATCAATGCATTGGATTTAGCGTTGGCCAGCACCAGTCCGGCATTGCGGAAACCCAGTATTGCTACAAACAGCCCGATAGAGGCCGTCAGCCCCAGCTTGATCGATTGCGGCACCGAGCGGGTCACCACCTCGCGCAGCCCGAGCCGGGTCAGGGCGAAAAACAAAATGCCGGACCAGCAGGCGATGCCCAGACCAATCTGCCAACTGATGCCTTCGCTGCCCGCCAACGTGACGCCGACCAGCACCGAACCACCAATACCCGGCCCGACGATAAACGGCAGGTTGCCGTAAAACGCCATCAGCAAGGTCCCCAGCACAAACACCAGAATGGTACCGGTAGTGGCTGCGCCCTTATCCATACCGCCGACAGCCAGCAATCCGGGGATCACCACCAGCAGGTAGGCCGCCGCCAGAAAACCGGTGATACCGGCCAGACATTCGGTTTTGACATTACTTTGCCGCGCATGCAGTTGAAAACGCCGTTGCAGCCAGCTCCCTGGTGTAGGAACCGACGCTGAATTATCAGCCATATCAATTATCTCCGTCGCTACCCGTCATATTTCAAGCCGCAGCGTTGTTGGCGGCACTCACTCACCCCAGTAACTTACTTGAGTAAGCGCCTGGGGATGAGTGAGCTGGCCTGCCTAGCCGCAACGTGAAATCCATTGGGTATATATTGTTATTATGATTATTTTTATACCGGGGTTTCCCAGCAGGCGATCAGCGGATCGACAATCTGGCGCGTTGTGCCGTCGGTCAGGCCGAGATCGGTCAGGTGCGGCCCGGCGTTGCACGCCAGGCAGGTGCCTTCAATGGCCTTGAAAACCCGGTAGGGCGGTTCCCAGTCGGCGATTCGTGCGCTCAGATCGCGCAGGTTTTTAAACTGTCGTGCCAGTTCGGCGGCGGGCAGGTCGGAAAGCATACCGGCTATTGGCATTGCCACCTGCGCCAGGATGGCCCCGTTTTGGCTTAAAGCCATACCTCCGCCACTGGCAATCAGGGCGTTGGCGGCCAGCGCCATGTCTGCGGCATCCCGGCCTAACACCACCAGGTTGTGCGAGTCATGTGAGTAGCTGGTAGCGATAGCGCCCCGGAGTTCACCCCAACCTTCCAGTAGCGCCAGTTGTGGTGTGGCCTGGTGACGGCCATGACGGTGTTGCACCCAGATCAGGCTGAAGCCTGGCGGGATCTGCACTTCGCCATTACGCACCTCGACCGTAGTCTCGTTCCACTGGGTAAAGCGTGCGCCCTTAATGTGGCGCAGAGTGGCTTTGCCGTGGCAGATAGCCGGCACCTTCAATACGAAATCCCCGGCGACCAGGGGTTGCAACTGCAGGGTATCGCGCGGAGCCGTCACGTTCGGGTTAGCGCTGAGCGGTGCCAGCATTTTGCCTTGCTGTGCCACCAGTTTCCCGGCGACGTAGACCTGCTGTGCATTAAGTTGAGTCAGCGAATCAAACACCACCAGATCGGCGATGCGACCTGCGGCAATCAGCCCAAGATCGTTGCGTTGCAAGCGGATGGCGGCATTGAGCGTGGCCATGCGCAGCACGTCAGTCGCCGGCAGCCCCTGTTCGATCAGCATATTGAGTAACGCCACAATCCCGCCTTTTTCCAGCAGCATGTCTGGGGGGACATCGTCGGTGCAGACGGTGATTTGTGATGACAGGTGCGGCAGTGTTTTCAGTGCTGCGACGATTTCCGGCAGCAGGTAAGGGTGGGAACCTCTGATCTCCAGCGTCAGACCGGCGCGTAATTTCTCCAGCGCATCGGCTCCGGAGGTCAGTTCATGGTCAGAGGTGACTCCCGCCGCCAGATAAGCCTGCAGATCGGCACCGCTCAGGCCGCGTGCGTGGCCTTCGATCAACTTGCCGCTGTTCAGCCCGGCATTGAGGATCTCCAGCATGCGTTCGCTGCCGTTCAACACGCCGTGCATGTCCATTACCTCGGCGACGCCGCCGACTTCCGGCCAGGCCAACATGGTTTCCATTTCCTGACCGGCAAAATCGGCACCGGACATTTCCAGTCCCGGCGTGGAGGGGACGCTCGAGGGCGCGGCACAGATCACTCTGAGTGGCAAGCCACGGCTGGCGTCTACCGCATAGCGCACGCCGGCTACGCCGAGTACGTTGGCCAGTTCGTGCGGATCCCAGAAAATGGTGGTGGTGCCTTGAGCGACGACGATCTCGGCATAGCGTTCCGGTGGCAGGTGTGAACTTTCAACATGGACGTGGGTGTCGATCAGTCCGGGGCTCAGATAGGCACCGGCCAGGTCCTGCGTCTGCAGGGCTTCGTTCAGGGCACCACAGGGATGAACGCTGGCGATCAGTGCACCAACGATGCCGACATCGGCGCTCCGGACTTCACCGGTTGCCATGTCAATCAACGCGGCGTTAGTCAGCAGCAAATCAAAAGGAAGTTGGCCCAGTGCGGCCTTCACCGCACGCTGGCGTTCGCCCGTGCTGATGCAATGAGTGGTCATGGTAATTACCCGGCATGATGACAGGGTTGTTACTCTAGGGGCCCCGGCAGGCTTTGCACAGATGATTTAATTTATCGCCTGATAAGAAACGTTTATGCTGTCGCAAACGTTTACTTTTTAGCGGACGGAAAGCTGATATGTCTGAACCCTGGCGCCGATTGCCGGCGCTTTCTCTTAAGCAGATCCAATATTTCGTCACTCTGGCGCAGCTTCGGCATTTTACCGACACCGCGAACCGTCTGGCGATCAGTCAACCCGCGTTGAGTAGCGCATTGCGGCAGATAGAGTCGGTGCTGGGTGGCAAACTGGTGAACCGTACCGCCTCTGCGGTGACGCTGACGGAGCAGGGCGCCGCTATCTTGCCGCATGCTGAACGGCTGCTGAATGTGGCACAGGTGGCTTTTGACGATATGCAACGTATTATGCTGGCGGGCGGAGACGGCACTTTGCGTATCGGGCTGGTGCCTTCGGTCAGCGGGCTGTTATTTCCTGCCGTGCCGCAATTGCTGGCGGCGAATTTTCCGCGCTTGCGCATAGAATTTCACGATCAAACCAATGACTCGTTGTTATTACAATTAGAGAACGGCCTGATTGATTTTGGCATTGGTGCGCTCGACAGTTCGGTACCGGAGTCACTGGAAATATATCCGCTGCAAGAGGACCCGTTCGTGGTAGTGATGCGCCGTGACGATCCGATGGCTGAATCTCACCATCTGCCATGGCGACAATTAACCCGGAGAGATATCGCGGTTTTTTCCAAGGGGAATATCAGTCGGTTGGTATTGGCATTGGCGGAAAGTCATCGTCTGAATTTAACCGCACGCTACCAGGTTGATTTTCTGGAGACGTTATATGGTTTGGTGCGTTCGAAATTAGCGGTGGCTATTTTACCGCAACTTTATACTACCCATTTGAATGATGATGAATTAACCGTGGTTCAACTGCAGCAACCCATGCTTAGCCGCACCGTGGCGTTAATGCGCAGCGCGCATCGGAACCATCCGGCGTTAATTGAAGATTGTTTCCAATTGCTATTGCAGGATTTTCAGCAGCGAATGAAAGTGTAGTAAGTCAATGAGATAAATACGGGGGCAGGATAAACATTGAGGCCGACGAATGTATCGGCTCAACGCAGTTTAGTCGGAATTATCTTACGAATTTCCAAACGGCCGTTGGGATTTTATCGTACAGCTTATTCATGGTGAGCTCGGCAAGGCGGTGGTCGGCTGCAGAGTAAAACAGCTCCAGCTCGTCATCTGAAAGCTCGTACTTGTTTTTTTCAATAACGCGTTCCAGTGTCTCAATTGTGGTGCATTTACGTAAACGCATCAGATAATCAATTTTAGTCATGATAGCCTTTGGTGTTATAAACCGTAGAATGGAATAAATTGGGGATAATTATCCCCTAAGTTTTCATTGTCGTACAGATGTCCTCTCCTGAGAACATTCTGAATAATCGCGCCTTGGTCTTTTGCCAGCGACGCAGATCGGAATCATTGATACCGTAACTGCTGAACAGCGTGTAGGTATCATCGAGATACTCTCCGACCAGTTCCGATAAATCACTTTCGTCCATGTATTTAATTTTATAACTCATCACAAACGAAGCAATATGTTCTATCAACTCATTAAGCTGGAGGTTGACGGAAGACGTCGGATCGTTCACCCAGCCGTGGTGGCTGTCGCCCAGCGTGGCAATGCCTTCATCATACAGGTTTTCACACAAGAATTTCAGCTGAGCAATATCGTGCCTTTTAGGCGAATACTCATCCATATCATCCCCTCCGTAAGTCTTAATTTCGGTGTTGATAACACTCTGTGAGTAAGCTGATTTACATCATGGCCAGAGGTAGCTTAATGATGATGATAAAATAAACTTTCTGTATAATGAATATAAATCATTTCTCCGCATCTGGCCTGCTGTTATTACGTAAACTTACAATTCATCTGCGGTAGATGGACGGGAGTTATCAATGATGTCAAAGATGAGCCCTGCTTCGGCCAGGCTAAATGTGACACTATCGCTGATGTATTCCTCGGCGCTGATATCCAGACAGGCATTGAAAATTGTCCATTTATAGCGGTAACTCATTGAATAATGGCCGTTGCTCATTTCTTGAATATCAAGTATTTCTAATGAACCTTCAGCATAACGCGCGCTTTCAGAATAAAAACTCAGGCCACTGGTCAATGCCGGTGCCAACTCTGATATTTTTTCGTTAATCACTTTCTTTAGTTTTTTAACAGAAAGTGCTTCCGTCATTGTGTCGCAGCGAAGAGTTACTTGCATTTAATGCCTGACCATATCGCGATCCTATCTATTAATCTTACTCCTTTTTTATCCATTCGTCGGTAAACTTTTCGTTTGTTACCGGCTTTTTTACCCTATCTCAACGTTGTTTACTGATTAATAACCCTGATATTTCTCAGTCTATCTCCAACGGGGTAGTGCCAGCGTTCTGAAGCCGGGGAATAGTCAGTGAAGCATGACGTGCATTGTTACGTTCAGTTGCATTAATCGTTGGGGCAGAGGCTTGAGTCATTGAAGTGTTTGTGATGTTATATTATAACATTTAAATCTCCTTTCGTTTGGCCATGAAACTGACACCGACACCTCAAGATGACGCTGTACCGTCATTAAACTCATTGTTCACCGCCTCTGCAGGGTTGCGCTGCGGTATCGCCGTGATGCTACTGGTCCTACTCTGGCTGGGCATTCACTGGGCGGTAGCACTGCCATGATCACTCTGCAGCAGGCCGTCCTGGGCTACGGCGGGGAGCCCCTTTTTCCCCCACTCAACGGTCACTTTGCCGCGGGTTCTCTGACGGCGGTGGTCGGCGTGAATGGTGCGGGCAAGTCCACGTTGTTGAAAGCTTTGGCCGGACTTTTACCGCTGCAAAGTGGCAAGCTGTCTTTCAGCGGTAATAAACCGCCCCGAATGGCTTATTTACCGCAGCAGGCCGAGTTGGATCGCCAGTTCCCGATCGTGGTGAGCGATCTGGTAGCGATGGGCAGTTGGCTGCAGATGGGGATGTTCGGTGGACTGAGCAAGCGCGCAGCGCAGCAGATTGCCGAGGCGTTGGCTGCCGTCGGTATGACCTCAATGGCCCACAGTCCGGTCGGTGAGCTTTCCGGCGGCCAACTGCAACGGGTGCTGTTTGCCCGCCTGCTGGTCCAGCAGGCACCGCTGATTTTATTGGATGAACCCTTTACCGGCATCGACAGCGCGACCACCCAGTTATTGTTGCAAGTGATCGCTCAGTTGCATAAACAGGGGAAGACGGTGATTGCTGTGCTCCATGACATGTCGATGGTAGAGAGGCATTTTCCGCAGGCCTTGTTATTGACGCCGCAGTGCTGCCACTGGGGAGCCGCCGATCGGGTGCTGGACCACATTCCCGCGTTGAATATTGCCAACCCGCCGCTGTGCCGTAGGGAGGTGGCGCAATGATGCTGCTTGAGCCCCTCATCGATCCCTTTGCCTCTTTCGGTTTCATGCGCCGTGCGCTGGTTGCCTGTTTTGCACTGTCGCTCAGTGCTGCGCCGCTGGGGGTTTTTCTGTTGTTACGCCGCATGAGCCTGGTGGGTGATGCGCTGTCCCATGCGGTGCTGCCTGGTGCCGCGATAGGCTATCTGATCTCCGGCATGTCGATGGTGGCAATGGGCGTCGGCGGCTTTATCGCCGGGCTGGCGGTAGCGATGTTATCTGGGCTGGTCAGTCGCCGGACGCCGCTGAAAGAAGACGCCAGTTTCGCCGGTTTTTATCTGGGTTCGCTGGCGCTGGGAGTGACCCTGGTTTCGCTGCGCGGTTCCAGCGTTGATTTGCTGCATGTGTTGTTTGGCTCGATTCTGGCGGTGGATACACACGCCATTGTGATGGTGGGGGCGATAACCAGTTTTTCTCTCCTGGCGTTGGCCGCACTGTACCGTGCCCTGGTGATTGAATCTTTCGACGCCATTTTTTTACGTGTCGGTGCGCCGCGCTGGCTGGCGGTAATACACGGGTTGTTTCTGGCGTTGGTGGTAATCAATCTGGTCGCCGGTTTTCAAATTCTCGGCACCCTGATGTCGGTCGGGCTGATGATGCTGCCGGCCGCCAGCGCACGTTTCTGGGCGCGTAATCTGCCGCAAACGCTGGCGGTGGCTATGGGCATCGGCATGCTGTCCAGCCTGATCGGGCTGGAGTGGTCGTACTACGCTTCGTTGCCCGCCGGCCCGGCAATTGTGCTCAGCGCGAGCGTGATCTTCTTTGTATCAATTTTGTTTGGGACGCGTGGGGGGATTTATTCCCTGGCGCGCCGTTGAGAAGTGCTATATGCAAGGAGAAAGTATGAAACGTTTACCTTTATCGCTGGCGGTCGCTGCTCTGCTGTCCAGCCCATTGGCCATGGCCAAGACCGTGGATGCCGTCGCCAGTTTTTCCATCCTCGGCGATATCGTCAAGCAGGTGGGGGGAGAACATGTCAATGTCTCTACGCTGGTAGGGCCGGATGGCGATCCCCACAGCTTCGAGCCTTCACCGAAAGACAGTAAGTTGTTGTCGCAGGCTGATGTGGTGTTCGTTAGCGGCCTGGGGCTGGAAGGATGGATCGATCGCCTGGTCAGTGCGTCGGGTTACAAAGGGCCGGTTATTACCGCTTCGCAAGGGGTTAACTCGCGTCAGATGAACGACGACGGCAAAGAAATCACCGATCCCCATGCCTGGAATAGCATGAAGAATGGCGTGCAGTACGCCACCAACGTGATGAACGCGCTGATTGTCGCCGACCCTGAAGATGCCAACTATTTCCGCCAGCGGGGTGCCGAGTATATCCAGCAGCTGCAGAAGTTGGATCTGTGGGCCAAAACGCAGTTTGCCGCAGTGCCACAGCAAAAACGTAAGGTGCTGACCAGCCACGATGCTTTTGGCTACTTTGGACAAGAATATGGCGTCACCTTCCTTTCCCCGGTCGGCTTCTCTACCGAGGCTGAGGCGAGTGCCAGCGACGTGGCTGGGCTGATCAAACAGATCAAGCAGGAGAAGGTTAATGCTTACTTTATTGAGAACCAAACCGATCCGCGCCTGGTGAAGCAAATTGCCGCGGCTACCGGTGCTAAAGCCGGCGGTGAACTGTACCCAGAGGCGTTGTCCAAACCGCAAGGACCGGCGGCCAGCTATGTGCAGGCATTCAAACACAATGTCGATACCTTGCTGGGTAGCATGAAGTAAACCGTAGCGGCCCTGTCATCATGATGGGGCCACTGTGGGCGTTTCAGTTTCTCCATAAAAAAAGCCCCGTTGAGCAGCAACGGGGCTTTGCGACAGACAGATGGCAATGCTCTTTACTTAACGCTTTTTCTTACGTCCCTGTACCGCTTTGAAGCGTGGGTTAGCTTTACAGATCACATAGATACGGCCTTTACGGCGCACGATCTTGCAATCCGGATGGCGTTTCTTCGCCGAACGCAATGAACTCAAAACCTGCATGTAGATCCCCTGTTACTTATTGCCAGTAAAGAAGCGACCAAAACGCTGCTGGAAGCGCGCCGTGCTGCCTTCTTTTGAGAAATCTTTCTGCTTGCCGGTGTAATACGGATGCGAAGCGGAAGAGATGTCGAGCGTGACATACGGCCAGTTCTCACCTTCAAGCTCAATGGTGCGATCGGTCTTAATGGTCGATCCCACTTTAAAGTAGGTATCGGCACTCAGATCGTGGAACACCACGGTACGGTAGTCAGGATGGATGCCTGCTTTCATGATGCACTCCAATGTAATGTTATACTATAACAATAATTATGCGCCGCACGGCAGGGCGGATCAAGTACAAAATGCATCTGCAGAGGAATTAATGAGAGTGGTTTGTATTAAGCCGCTGAAGCCAAAGAAAAAGGCCGCATAAGCGGCCTAAGATTACTGACGAAGTTACTTGGGGTTAAAGCAACGACTTGATAGCTGCCAGAACCAAAGGATGCTGTCTCTGGTTTAGCCCAAACATCCGAAAACCACGTTTTTCGGGTGTTTGTCGATAAGTTAAAGGCCGCATAAGCGGCCTTTGTATTCAGGGAGAAGCAGTCACTGAGTTATCAGTGATGATCAACCGGATGGCTGTGTTCTACATCGTCAGACTTCTTACTGAAGCGGCGGCGAACCACCACAAAGAAGACCGGTACGAAGAAGATGGCCAATACGGTCGCGGTAATCATCCCGCCCATAACGCCGGTACCTACCGCGTTCTGTGCGCCGGAGCCTGCACCGCTGCTGATAACCAGCGGCAGAACCCCGAGGATGAATGCCAGAGAAGTCATCAGAATTGGACGCAGACGCATACGCACCGCTTCCAACGTGGCTTCGATCAGACCCTTGCCTTCTTTATCCATCAGGTCCTTGGCGAATTCCACAATCAATATGGCGTTCTTCGCCGACAGGCCGATGGTGGTCAACAGCCCCACCTGGAAGTAAACGTCGTTGTTAAGGCCGCGCATGGTGGCCGCCAATAACGCACCGATAACCCCCAGTGGCAGAACCAGCATGACCGAGAACGGAATTGACCAGCTCTCGTACAATGCTGCCAGACACAGGAATACCACCAGAATCGAGATGGCATACAGTGCTGGAGCCTGGTTACCGGACAGACGTTCCTGATAGGACATACCGGTCCAGTCGTAACCAATGCCGCTTGGCAGCTTGGAGGCCAGTTCTTCCATCAGGTTCATGGCTTCACCGGTACTCTTGCCTGGCGTTGCCTGGCCCAGAATTTCCATCGAAGGCAGACCGTTATAACGTTCCAGACGTGGTGAGCCGTATTCCCATTTCGCCGAGGCGAAGGAGGAGAACGGAACCATCTGGCCGCTGGTGCCGCGGACAAACCATTTATTGATGTCTTCCGGCAACATACGGAACGGCGCATCAGCCTGCACGTACACTTTCTTCACACGGCCGCGGTCGATGAAGTCGTTAACGTACGAGCCACCCAACGCGGTGCTCAGCGTGCTGTTAATGGTGGTAATGCTAACACCCAGCGCCTTGGCTTTTTCCTGGTCGATAATCAGCTTGAACTGCGGCGTATCTTCCAGACCGTTAGGGCGCATGCCCACCAGCAAGTCCGGATGCTTGGCAGCCATGCCCAGCAACTGGTTACGTGCATCGGTCAGTTTTTCATGCCCCAGGCCACCCTGGTCGATCAGCTGGAAGTCAAAACCGGTCGCGGTACCCAATTCGATAATCGCCGGCAGGTTGAACGGGAATACCATGCCGTCTTTAATCTTCGAGAACGCGCCCATTGCACGGCCTGCGATCGCCGGCACTTTATTCTCTTCGCCTTTACGCTCAGACCAGTCTTTCAGGCTGACGAACGACAGGCCGTTGTTCTGGCCATTACCGTTAAAGCCGAAGCCCGCAACGGTAAACACCGAAACCACGTTGTCTTTTTCTTTGGTCATGAAGTAGTCGGTGACTTCTTCCAGAACCTTAGAGGTACGAGCTTCGGTAGCCCCCGCAGGCAACTGCACCATGGTCAGCAAAATGCCCTGGTCTTCGTCCGGCAGGAACGAGGAAGGCAAGCGCAGGAACAACAGCGCCATGCCGACAACGATCAGCAGGTAGATCACCAGATAACGACCGGTACTGCGCAGAATATTGGCTACGCTGTCGGTGTAGTGGTGGGTGCTCTTTTCGAAC
Organism: Serratia sp. BW106; assembly: GCF_002607755.1. Classification (NCBI taxonomy): domain Bacteria; kingdom Pseudomonadati; phylum Pseudomonadota; class Gammaproteobacteria; order Enterobacterales; family Yersiniaceae; genus Serratia; species Serratia sp. BW106. The sequence continues at coordinate 48,447 of NZ_MCGS01000045.1, read as the reverse complement.
ATGCGGTTAAACCAACCGAAGAAGCCGGTTTTAACCCCGTGGTCGCCTTTTTTCACTGGTTTGAGCATGGTGGCGCACAGCGCCGGCGTCAGAATCAACGCCACCAGTACCGACAGCGCCATCGCGGAAACGATGGTGATGGAGAACTGACGATAGATGGCACCGGTCGAGCCGCCGAAGAACGCCATCGGTACGAATACCGCTGACAGCACCATGGCAATACCGACCAGCGCACCCTGGATCTGTTCCATCGATTTCTTGGTGGCTTCTTTCGGCGGCAGTCCCTCTTCGGACATCACACGCTCGACGTTTTCCACCACCACGATGGCATCATCCACCAACAAGCCTATCGCCAGCACCATGCCGAACATCGTCAGGGTGTTTATCGAGAAGCCGAAGGCCGCCAGAATGGCAAAGGTCCCCAGCAACACTACCGGCACCGCAATGGTTGGGATCAAGGTTGCGCGGAAGTTCTGCAGGAACAAATACATCACCAGGAATACCAGGATGATGGCTTCGATCAGCGTTTTCACCACTTCGTTAATCGAGATCTTAACGAACGGGGTGGTGTCGTACGGATAAACCACTTTCATCCCTTGCGGGAAGAATGGTTGCATCTTGGTCAGCGCGTCTTTAACCCCTTGCGCGGTGTTCAGGGCGTTGGCGCCGGTCGCCAGTTTGATACCCAGACCCGCTGCCGGTTTACCGTTATAACGTGCGGTTACCGCATAGCTTTCAGCACCGCGCTCAATATGAGCCACGTCGCTCAGGCGAACCTGAGAACCGTCCGCATTCACCTTCAGCAGGATCTTGCCGAACTCTTCAGGCGAGGTCAGACGGGTCTGCGCGATGATTGAGGCGTTAAGTTGCTGACCCGGTACCGGTGGCATCCCACCCAATTGCCCTGCGGCGATCTGGTTGTTCTGCTCGGTGATGGCGGACGTCACGTCCGTCGTGGTCAACTGGAAATTATTCAGCTTGTTCGGATCCAGCCAGACACGCATTGCGTACTGGGCACCAAACAGTTGCACCTCACCCACACCGGATGAACGGCTGATCGGGTCCTTGATGTTGGAGGCCACATAGTCCGCGATATCGTCCTGAGTCATGCTCGGGTCATCGGAAATGAAGCCGGCCACCATAAGGAAGCTGCTGCTGGACTTTTCAACTTTCAGGCCCTGTTGCTGCACTTCTTGCGGCAGTAACGGCGTAGCCAATGACAGTTTGTTCTGGACCTGAACCTGAGCGATGTCTGGGTCAGTGCCGGAGTTAAAGGTCAGTGTAATGGTGACGCTACCAGAGGAGTCACTGGTGGAGGACATGTACATCAGATTATCGATACCGTTCATGTTCTGTTCGATAATCTGAGTGACGGTATCCTGCACCGTTTTAGCATCTGCGCCCGGATAGTTTGCGGAAATACTTACCGCCGGTGGTGCAATAGTTGGATACTGCGCAATCGGCAGTTTCATTATTGACAGCACACCCGCCAACATGACGATGATGGCGATTACCCAGGCGAAAATAGGGCGATCTATAAAGAACTTAGCCATGTCTTACCGGCTCCTTTTTATGACTTCTGCGCTTCAGACTGCGGCTGCTTTTGCGCCTGAGTGTCAACTTCCTGCACTTTTACCTGAGCGCCTGGGTGGGCTTTCATCAGGCCGGTGACAATCACGCGGTCGCCGGTTTTCAAGCCGTCGGTAACCAGCCATTTGTCGCCAATAGCCAGATCCGCTTTCAGCGTGCGCAATTCGACTTTGTCGTCAGCACCCACCACCAATGCGGTAGCTTCACCACGCGGGTTACGTGTCACACCCTGTTGCGGCACCAGCAAGGCATCGCTACGCACGCCTTCGTCCAGACGGGCGCGAACGAACATGCCCGGCAACAGCGTATCGTTCGGGTTAGGGAATACCGCACGAATAGTGATGGAACCGGTAGTTTCATCAACGGTGACGTCAGAGAACTCCAGCGTACCTTCCTGAGCGTACTGCGTGCCGTTTTCCAGCAGCAGTGTCACCTTGGCCTTGCCGTTTTCCTGTTTCAGCGCACCGCTGGCCAGTTCTTGTTTCAGGCGCAGGAAATCGTTGCTCGACTGAGTCACGTCGACGTACATCGGATCCAACTGCTGCACGGTGGACAGGGCAGTAGTCTGGCCGTTGGTAACCAGCGCGCCTTCAGTCACGGCAGATTTGCCGATGCGTCCGGAGATCGGTGAAGTCACTTTGGTGTAAGCCAGGTTGATGCGTGCGGTTTCCACTGCGGCTTTAGAGGCCACTACTGCGGCTTCTGCCTGTTGCAGCGTGGAGACAGCAGTATCGTAATCCTGTTTACTGATGTAGCTGGTACCCAGCAATGGTTTGTAGCGGTTTACCGTGACGCGCGCGATCGAGGCACTTGCCTGGGATCTGGCCAGGTCGCCTTTGGCGCTGTCATAGCTTGCCTGATAGGTAGCAGGATCGATCTGATACAGGGAAGACCCTGCCTTGATATCACTGCCTTCAACAAAGTTGCGTTTCAGGATAATACCGCTGACCTGAGGGCGAACTTCGGCGATACGATACGCAGCTGTACGGCCAGGAAGATCGGTAGTCATATTGAGAGGCTCGGCCTTCAACGTCACTACACCCACTTCGGGAGCCGGTGGTTGGGCGCCTTGCTGTTGGGTTTCTTTATCGTTACATCCTGTAAGCATTAAGCTGCCTGAAAGCATCAGAACTGCCGCCAGAGGCGTTAACCCTCTGTTTTTGTTCATAGAAAAACCTCAAGTGTCCGATTTCAAAATGATCAATGGATCACAAGCTTTAAAACCCATTGCTGCGTTAATTATATGTGCGTGCTATGGTACATACATACGCGAATGTATGTAAATCACACTCCCCCGAAAAAACAACGCCATGGCACGAAAAACCAAACAGCAGGCGCTAGAAACTCGACAGCACATACTTGATGCTGCGGTGCAAGAATTTTCTGAACGTGGCGTTTCTGCAACCTCACTGACAGATATTGCCACGGCTGCCGGAGTTACGCGTGGTGCAATTTATTGGCACTTCAAGAACAAGGTAGACCTGTTTAACGAAGTTTGGGAATTATCAGAGTCAAAAATTGGCGATCTCGAACTAGAGTATCAGGCAAAGTACCCCGAGAATCCACTGCGTATTTTACGAGAAATTCTGATTTACATTCTGACGGCTACGGTCGATGACAGCCGTCGGCGAGCCCTGATGGAAATCGTTTTTCACAAGTGCGAATTCGTTGGTGAGATGATGCCGCTGCATGAAGCGCGTAAAGTCTTGTACCTGGCAGGTTACGAACGTATTGAGTCGGTCCTGCGCGACTGTATAGCCCATGGCCAATTGCCCGCTGATTTACATACCCGTCGCTCGGCAATCATTATGCATGCCTATATTACCGGCCTGATGGAAAACTGGCTGTTTATGCCGGAGAGCTTTGATCTGAAAGCCGAAGCGCCGGTGTTGATCGATTCTTTCCTCGAAATGGCCCAATTCAGTCCCACGTTGCGGCTCAGGCCGGAAGAGCTGGCCGCGCAGCCGCGCAGTGTCGAAAGTCATCCTTTATAAGGAGTAATACCATGTCATCGTCCTCCGTTGTGTTGATTGCCAATGGCGCCGCCTATGGTCACGAATCCCTGTTTAACGCCTTGCGTCTGGCGATTACCCTGAAAGAGCAGCAAAGCGATCTCGACCTGAAACTGTTTCTGATGTCTGACGCGGTCGTCGCCGGTCTGGCCGGGCAACAGCCGCGAGAGGGTTATCATTTGCAGCAGATGCTGGAAATTCTCACTGCGCAACAGGTGCCGGTAAAACTGTGCAAGACCTGCGCCGACGCGCGTGGCATCAGTCAACTGCCGCTGGCGGATGGGGTGGAGATTGGTACTCTGGTAGAGTTGGCGCAGTGGACGCTGGCGACCGGGAAAGTGCTGACGTTCTGATCCCGCGATCTCTCTGTACATCACCAGCAACGCTTTTCTTATTCTGTGGCTATCTGCGATCGTGATAATCTTGACGCTTCTTTATTGATTCGAAGCCAAATCATGCATCGCAGGTTAGCTAAACGTTCTTTTCTGGCGTTACCCTCGTTCTTCGGTGTGGGCCTCTCCCGCGCCCTTGCCCTGTTTTTACTGATCGCGGTTTGCGCGGTCTGCCAACCTGCGGCCTATGCGTCCCTGAATGGTGATCTGCCGTCACGCAGCGAAATCCAAAGCCAGCTTGAAGCGCTGAACAAGCAAAAGACGCTGACGCCGGTCAATAAACTCACCCAACAAGATTTGACCCGCACGCTTGAGCTGCTGGATGCCATCGAACGCACCAAACAGGACGGCGCTCAGCTTAAGCAGCAGTTGCAGTTGGCTCCGGGGAAACTGCGTCAGGTCACCGCCGATCTGGATGCGTTGAAGACGCCGGTCGACAGCGCAGCCGCCAGGGCAGAACTGCTGCCGCTTTCCCTGCGTCAGTTGGAAACCCGGCTTTATCAGACACTCGACGATCTGCAAACCGCACAGGAAAACCTGTCGACTTATAACAGCCAACTGGTTTCGCTGCAGACCCAGCCGGAGCGGGTACAGAGCAGCATGTATACCGCTTCGCAGCGCCTGCAGGAGATCCGCAACCAGATCAACGATCAGACACCGGGCCAAAACTCACTGCGCGACAGCCAGTTAGTGATGCTGGCGACCGAACAGACGCTGCTCAATGCGCAAATTGACCTGCAGCGCAAGAGCCTGGAGGCTAACACCACTTTGCAGGATCTGCTGCAAAAGCAGCGTGATTACACCACCGGGCACATTGATGCGCTGGACCACAACGTGCAGTTGCTGCAAGAGGTGGTCAACAGCAAGCGCCTGACGCTGTCGGAAAAAACCGCCAAAGAGGCACAGAACCCGGAAGACGCCACGGATATCCAGCACGATCAGTTGGTCAGTAAAGAGCTGGACGTTAACCGCCAGCTCAGCCAGCGGCTGATTGCCGCCACCGAAGAGAGCAACGTGTTGTTCCAGCAGAATATTCGGGTGAAGAACTGGCTCGATCGCGGCCTGCAGGCGGAACGCAATTTGAAAGAACAAATCCAGGTGCTGAAAGGCAGTCTGGTGCTGTCGCGCATTTTGTATCAGCAACAGCAAAGCCTGCCGCAGGGCACGCTGGTGGCGGACATGGGCACGCGCATCGCCGATCTGCGTCTGGAACAGTTTGATATCAATCAACAGCGCGACGACCTGTTCAAAGGTGACGACTACATCAATAAGCTGGTTGCCGACAGTAAAGAAAAAGCCAGCACGGACGTGCTTGATGCTTTGAGCGAAATCGTCGATATGCGACGTGAATTGCTGGATCAGTTAAACAAACAGCTGAGTAATCAGTTGGCACAGTCGATCAGTCTGCAGATCAACCAACAGCAGCTGACCAGCGTTAACAGCTCGCTACGGGATACGCTGACTCAGCAGATTTTCTGGGTCAACAGCAACAAGCCGGTTGATCTGGCGTGGCTGAAAGCTTTGCCGGGCGCGCTCAGGGATCAGATTGCCACTCTCGACTTCAAATTAGACATCGGCAAAATGGTGCAGGGCGGGCTGAATTCACTGGTCATCCTGATCCCGTTGCTGCTGTTGCTCGGCCTGCTGCGCTGGCGCTACAAGTTGATCGACAGCCATTTGCAGAAACTGGCCAACGATGTTGGGCAGTTAAAGCGTGATGGCCAACTGCACACGCCAAAGGCCATCATACTGACCTTGCTGAAGGTATTGCCAGGCTCAGCGTTGCTGCTGGGTGCCGGTTTCTGGTGCTATCGTGCTGAAATTGGCCTCAGTGACTTTATTTGGGCGCTGTCGCAACAATTGGCGCTGTTTTGGCTGATTTTCGGTTTCACCTATCGCACCCTGGCGGTGGGGGGCGTTTGCGAGCGGCACTTCAATTTCACTCCTGAGCTTTGTGCACACTACCGCCGGCAGACGGTGCGTCTGGGCTTGGCGCTGCTGCCGTTGATCTTCTGGTCGGTATTGGGCGAGAAAGCGCCGCTGCGGCTGGTGGAGGATGTCATCGGTCAGGTGGTGGTGATGCTGACGTTGGCGCTGCTGGCCGTACTGGTGTTCCCGATGTGCCGTGACAGCTGGCGTGAGAAAGGCTCGCACGCAGTGCGATTGGTGATTGTTACCGCGATTGCCGCCACGCCGCTGATCCTGCTGGGGCTGATGTTTGCCGGTTACTTCTACACCACGCTGCGGCTGGCCGGTCGCTGGATCGACAGCCTGTATCTGTTCTTCCTGTGGAACATTGTTTATCTGACGGCTATTCGCGGCCTGAGCGTGGCGGCGCGGCGTTTGGCCTATCGTCGTGCGCTGGCCCGTCGCCAAAGCCTGGCGAAAGAAAAAGAGGGGGCCGAAGGGCTGGAACCGGTCGAAGAGCCACCTTTGGCGCTTGATCAGATCAACCAGCAGTCGCTGCGTCTGACCACCATGGCCCTGTTTATTATCTTTGCCAGCGCCTTCTATGCCATTTGGTCCGATCTGGTGACGGTGATTTCGTATCTGGACAGCATCACGCTGTGGCATTACACCAGCACCGTCGCCGGCAGCAGCGTGGCGCAGGCGGTGACGTTGGGCAACATGATGGTGGCGATTGCTGCGGTTATTGTCGCCTACGTCATGACGCGCAACCTGCCGGGCTTACTGGAGGTGGTTGTGCTGTCGCGGTTGCAGTTGCGGCAGGGCACCTCTTACGCCATCACCACCATACTGACCTATCTGATCACCACCGTGGGTGCAGTGACCGCGCTCGGATCGCTGGGCGTATCCTGGGATAAGCTGCAATGGCTGGCCGCCGGTTTGACCGTGGGGCTGGGCTTCGGACTGCAGGAGATTTTCGCCAACTTTGTCTCCGGCCTGATTATCCTGTTTGAACGGCCGATCCGCATCGGCGATACCATTACTATTGGCACTTTCTCCGGCTCGGTCAGTAAAATTCGTATTCGCGCCACCACCATCACCGACTTTGACCGCAAAGAGGTGATCATCCCGAACAAGGCGTTTGTCACCGAGCGGCTGATTAACTGGTCGCTGTCAGACACCATCACCCGCGTATTGATCAAGGTTGGCGTGGCCTACGGCTCCGATCTGGACAAGGTGAAAGCGGTGTTGCTGCAGGCAGCGCGTGATAACCCGCGGGTGATGACCGATCCTGAGCCGCAGGTGTTCTTCCTGAATTTCGGCGCCAGCACGCTGGATCACGAACTGCGCCTTTACGTGCGTGAGTTGCGTGACCGTAGCTATACCGTTGACGAACTGAACCGCTCGATCGAACGCCTGTGCCGCGAGAACGATATCAACATCGCCTTTAACCAGCTTGAGGTGTACTTGCACAATCAGCAGGGCAATGAGGTGCAGGAAGTGAAACGGACGCTATCACCGGATGAAGGCGGTATGTCGGCAGGCTAATGGGATAAGGATAAGGGTTCAGCGCAGGCTGAACCCTTTTTACTGGTCGACAGGCAGGTAAGGGGAGGTCACACCGTTGCGTTGCAATTTTTCCTGATAGTCCCGTTTGACAATATCCAGCGCCGCCAGCGCGGTAACCGGATCGATCTCATTACATTCCAGCAGATAAATCAGATCTACCGCCAGTTGCAATTCTGCTGAGGCATTTTCCAGAGACATAAAACCCACGTTTAAATTGAGATGAATGAGTGATGCTTCGCTTCGGCTGAGTATAGTGAACAAGATCCGCGGAGGGGAATAATCATTAAAATATTGTGATAAATATTCAAAAACCGTTTTCTTTACGTTCGATACTGCGCTCAATACGGGCCAGCGCCTGACGGCAACGCATCAGTCGACCTTCCAGCGCCGCCAGCTCATGCTGCAGTTTTTGCTGCGCCGCCAGCGTGGTCTGCCTGCCTAACAGACTTTCCCGATCCTGGATCATCGAAATGATCCGACGTTCATAATCCTGATGTTCAGCCAGCTTGTGATACAAATCTACGGCCGTCACTTGCTTGGGCTGATTTTTCCGACGCAACGCCTGGGTCGCCAATTCGCGCTGCAGGGCGGTGATTTGCGCCACCAGTCTCTCGGCCAGAAAGGCCACCTGGGTAGTGCGGCTATCGTTGGCTGCAGTTTGCAACTGGGCAAAGTTCTTTTGTACTTCTGTCAGGTAATCGCGCAGCCGGGTACCACGGTTGGAAAATAACGCAGCGTCAAAGCGTGCCTGAGGGATCGGGGCGTCGCCTTGCGGCGTGATTTCACCGGCTAACACGGTGATCTGCTGTTCTAACACTTGTAAAAGACGCTGAGTGCTCACGTTGGCTCCATGACGATGATATTGGGCTCAGCTTGCCTTCGATCACGCTGTGAAACAAGCGCTGTGCACATATTCCGGCCGTTGCGGCTGGTGGCGCAGGGGAGGCCGATGATAAAGTGACGGCAGACAGGTTGATGGACAAGGACTCGCATGACGCGTTGGTTATTGATAATCCTCGGTTGGTTAGCGGTGGTGCTGGCGACGCTGGGCGTGGTATTGCCCCTGCTGCCCACCACGCCGTTTCTGCTGTTGGCCGGCTGGTGCTTTGCCCGTTCATCGCCGCGATTCCATGCCTGGCTGCTGTACCGCTCCTGGTTTGGCTCCTATCTGCGCCACTGGCAACAGCACCGGGCATTACCGCCTGGGGCCAAATGGAAGGCGGTGTTGATGATTGTGCTGACGTTTGCGGTTTCTCTGTGGTTGGTGAAAATCTGGTGGGTGCGCGGCTTACTGTTAGCTATGCTGGCCATTCTGCTGATCTTTATGTTGCGTCTGCCGGTTGTTGACCTGTCGCAACAAAAACAGCGTTGATCGCACACCGCCGGTTGCATTTGTCCGCCAGTTTGCATAAATTTGAGCGTTTTCGTGCGCGGGTTGCAGACGACCTGTGCGCAAGTCATCAGGCAGTTTTATCAGGCAACAATTATGACCGCTACTGCGCAGCAGCTTCAGTTTATTAAAGACAGTATCAAAACCATCCCGGATTACCCTAAGCCGGGCATACTGTTCCGTGACGTCACCAGCCTGCTGGAAAACCCGCTGGCCTATGCCGCCAGCATTGAATTACTGGTTGAGCGCTTCCGTGAAGCGGGCGTCACCAAAGTGGTTGGCACCGAAGCGCGCGGCTTCCTGTTTGGCGCTCCGGTTGCGTTGGCACTGGGCGTGGGCTTTGTACCGGTACGTAAACCGGGCAAGCTGCCGCGTGAAACCCTCAGCGAAAGCTATGAGCTGGAATACGGCACCGACCGACTGGAAATCCATACCGATGCTATCAGCGCCGGCGATAAAGTGCTGGTGGTGGACGATCTGCTGGCTACCGGCGGCACCATCGAAGCCACCGCAAAACTGATCCGCCGTCTGGGCGGTGAAGTCACCGACGCCGCCTTTATAATCAACCTGCCGGATCTCGGCGGTGAAGCGCGTTTAAACACCCTGGGTATTGAATGCTACAGCCTGGTCAACTTCTCCGGCCACTGATCTGCATTACCACAACGGCCTCGCGGATCGCCGCGGGGCTGTGTTAGCATGACCCTCCAGATTACTCGACTTTTCCGGTATTAATGAGCTATCAGGTTCTTGCCCGTAAGTGGCGCCCTCAAACGTTTGCAGATGTTGTCGGACAGGAACATGTCCTGACTGCACTGGCTAACGGCCTCTCGCTGGGGCGGATCCATCACGCCTATCTGTTCTCGGGCACGCGTGGCGTGGGTAAAACCACCATTGCGCGCCTGCTGGCCAAAGGCCTGAACTGTGAAACCGGCATCACCGCCACACCGTGCGGTCAATGTGACAACTGCCGCGAGATTGAGCAGGGACGTTTTGTCGATCTGATCGAGATCGACGCCGCGTCCAGAACCAAGGTGGAAGATACCCGCGATTTGCTGGATAACGTCCAGTACGCTCCCGCCCGCGGCCGCTTCAAGGTTTACCTGATTGACGAAGTGCACATGCTTTCGCGTCACAGCTTTAATGCGCTGTTGAAAACGCTGGAAGAGCCGCCTTCGCACGTCAAATTCCTGCTGGCAACCACCGATCCGCAAAAGCTGCCGGTGACCATTCTGTCACGCTGTCTGCAATTTCATCTCAAGGCGCTGGACGTCGATCAGATCCGTGGCCAACTGGAAACGGTGCTGCAGGCGGAACAGATCACCAGCGATCAGCGAGCGTTGCAGCTATTGGCGCGAGCCGCCGATGGCAGCATGCGTGACGCACTGAGCCTTACTGACCAGGCGATTGCCATGGGCCAGGGGCAGGTGACTACCGCCACCGTCAGCCAAATGCTTGGCACGCTTGACGACGAACAGCCGTTGGCGATCCTCGAAGCGCTGGTCAGTGCCGATGGCGAAAAGGTGATGGCGCAGGTTGCGCAGGCCGCTTCGCGCGGTGTCGACTGGGAAAATCTACTGGTCGAGACGCTGGCGTTGCTACACCGGATTGCGATGGTGCAACTGCTGCCGTCGGTGTTGGACAATCATTACGCCGCCATTGAACAACGGCTGCGTGAACTGGCGCGTACCTTGCCGCCGACTGACGTACAGCTCTATTACCAAACGCTGTTGGTTGGACGCAAAGAGCTGTCCTTTGCGCCAGATCGCCGCATGGGGGTTGAAATGACTCTGCTGCGCGCGCTGGCGTTTCACCCGAAAGCGGTGATCCCGGAGCCGGTGGCGATGGTGCAAACCGCGCCAGTGCAGATGGCTCAGCCACAGGCTCAAGCGGCCCAGCCGTCACAGTTTCAGGACGCGCCCCCGCCGTTAGGGCAGGTTGCGCCGCAGAACAATCAGCAAGCGAATTTACCGGATGCCACCGCGCAATTATTAAAGGCGCGAACCCAACTGCTGAGGCAGCAGGGAGCATCCACACCAAAAAAGAGTGAACCGGCGGCGCCTGGAAAAGCGCGGCCGGCAAACTCAGCACTGGAGCGGTTAGCTTCCGTGACTGAGCGCAGCCAGCAGCGCCAGGCGGAAAAGATCGTGCAGGAAAAACCGGCCAAGCCGGAGGCTTATCGCTGGCGTGCACTGACCGAGCCGGTGGCCGAACCAGAGCCGCTGGCCACGCCGAAAGCGCAGCGTACCGCGCTCGAGCATGAGAAAACCCCCGAGCTGTCGGCCAAGCTGGTGGTTGAATCGCTGGAACGCGATGCCTGGGCGGCGGAAATCGATAAGCTGAAAATACCGAAACTGGTGCAGCAGTTGGCATTAAACGCGGTTAAACAGCTGCTGGAACCCGGTAAGATTTGTCTCCATCTGCGGTCGTCGCAGCGTCACCTGAACTCGCCTTCGGCGCAGAAGGTGCTGACCGAGGCGCTCAGCGAGCTGTATGGCAGCCCGGTTGAGTTGACCGTGGTGGAAGACGATAATCCGGCGGAGCGGACTCCGCTGGAATGGCGACAAGCCATTTACGAAGAAAAACTGGCGCAGGCGCGCCAGTCGATCGTTGCGGATACCCATATTCAGACGCTGCGCCGGTTCTTCGACGCGGATCTGGATGAAGACAGTATTCGCCCCATTTAAACGCCGCGTAAAGTGCGCGGCCCTAGCGACGAGAGACGACTATGTTTGGTAAAGGCGGTCTGGGCAACCTGATGAAGCAAGCCCAGCAAATGCAAGAAAAAATGCAGCAGATGCAGGAAGAAGTCGCCAAATTGGAAGTGACTGGCGAATCCGGTGCCGGCCTGGTGAAAGTCACCATCAACGGCGCGCACAACTGCCGTCGTGTGGAGATCGATCCGAGCCTGATGGAAGACGATAAAGATATGCTGGAAGATCTGATCGCTGCTGCGATCAACGACGCAGCACGTCGCATCGACGAAACGCAGAAAGAGAAGATGGCGTCTGTGTCCAATGGCATGCAACTGCCACCTGGCTTTAAGATGCCGTTCTGATGCAAACCAGCCCGCTCCTTGAAACATTGATGGAGGCGTTGCGTTGCCTGCCGGGCGTTGGCCCGAAGTCGGCGCAGCGCATGGCATTCCAACTGTTGCAGCGCGATCGCAGCGGTGGCATGCGTTTGGCGCAGGCGCTGACCCGCGCCATGTCGGAAATCGGCCACTGTGCCGATTGCCGCACCTTCACCGAGCAGGATATCTGCACCATCTGCGCCAATCCGCGCCGTCAACAAAACGGCCAGATCTGCGTGGTGGAAAGCCCGGCTGATATTCACGCCATTGAGCAGACCGGGCAGTTCGCCGGGCGCTACTTTGTGCTGATGGGCCACCTGTCGCCGATGGACGGCATTGGCCCAGGCGATATCGGTTTGGATCGGCTGGAGCAACGGCTGGAAAAAGAAAGCGTTACCGAAGTGATCCTGGCGACCAACCCGACGGTGGAAGGTGACGCAACCGCCAACTACATCGCCGAAATGTGTGGTCAGTATGGCGTAGTGGCCAGCCGCATTGCCCACGGCGTGCCGGTGGGTGGTGAGTTGGAGATGGTTGACGGCACCACGCTGTCACATTCCCTGGCCGGTCGCCACGTTATCAAATTCTGATGCTTGGCGGGGCCATCGCGGCCCCGTTACTTTCCAAAAAAATTCCCCCCAGTCGCTTGAAAAACAATACCCTGACCCCCACTTGATCCTCATTGTCCGATTTTGGTAGCTATATCTTTGAGGTAATCAATGAGTATGAAAGGTCAAGAAACCCGTGGTTTCCAGTCTGAAGTAAAACAACTGCTTCATTTGATGATTCATTCGCTGTACTCCAATAAAGAAATTTTCCTGCGCGAGTTGATCTCCAACGCCTCGGACGCCGCCGACAAGCTGCGTTTCCGCGCGCTGTCCACGCCTGAGCTGTATGAAGGCGACGGCGAGCTGCGTGTGCGTCTTTCCTTCGATAAAGACCAGCGTACGCTGACCATTGCTGACAACGGCATTGGCATGAGCCGTGAAGAAGTGATTGAAAACCTCGGCACCATCGCGAAATCAGGGACCAAATCCTTCCTGGAATCTATCGGTTCCGATCAGGCCAAAGACAGCCAACTGATCGGCCAGTTCGGCGTGGGCTTCTACTCCGCGTTCATCGTGGCGGATAAAGTCACCGTGCGTACCCGTGCTGCCGGTGCAGCCGCCGATCAGGGTGTGTTCTGGGAATCTGTCGGCGAAGGCGATTACACCATTGCCGATGTCAGCAAAGAAGATCGCGGTACTGAAATCACCCTGCATCTGCGCGAAGGCGAAGATGAATATCTCGACGCCTGGCGTCTGCGTTCGGTGATCGGTAAATACTCCGACCACATCGCACTGCCGGTTGAGATTGAAAGCAAAAACGAAGAAGACGGCACCGTTACCTGGGAAAAAATCAACAAGGCGCAGGCCCTGTGGACCCGTAGCAAGGCCGACGTCACCGACGAAGAATACAAAGAGTTCTACAAGCACATCGCTCACGATTTTACCGATCCGCTGAGCTGGAGCCACAACCGGGTGGAAGGCAAGCAGGAATACACCAGCCTGCTGTATATCCCGGCGCAGGCTCCCTGGGATATGTGGAACCGCGATCACAAGCATGGTCTGAAACTGTATGTACAACGCGTGTTCATCATGGACGACGCTGAGCAGTTCATGCCGAACTACCTGCGCTTCGTACGCGGCCTGATAGATTCCAACGATCTGCCGCTGAACGTCTCGCGTGAAATTCTGCAGGACAGCCGTGTGACGCAAAACCTGCGCGGCGCGCTGACCAAGCGTGTGTTGCAAATGCTGGAAAAACTGGCCAAAGACGACGCGGAAGGTTACCAGAAGTTCTGGCAGCAGTTCGGCCTGGTGTTGAAAGAAGGCCCGGCGGAAGACGCGAACAACAAAGAAACCATTGCCAAGCTGCTGCGTTTCGCTTCTACCCAGAGTGACAGCTCGGCGCAAACCGTCTCGCTGGAAGAGTACGTTGGCCGCATGGCGGAAGGGCAGGAGAAGATTTATTACATCACTGCCGACAGCTATGCCGCCGCCAAGAGCAGTCCGCACCTGGAGCTGTTCCGTAAGAAAGGCATCGAAGTGTTGCTGCTTTCCGATCGCATCGACGAATGGATGATGAGCTACCTGACCGAGTTTGACGGCAAGCCGTTCCAGTCGGTCAGCAAGGCGGACGACGCGCTGGACAAGCTGGCGGACGAGACCGAAGAGCAGAAGGCCGCAGAGAAGCAGCTGGAGCCGTTTGTTGACCGCGTGAAGACCCTGCTGGGCGATCGGGTGAAGGACGTGCGCCTGACGCACCGCCTGACCGATACGCCGGCTATCGTCATCACCGACGCCGATGAAATGAGCACCCAGATGGCGAAACTGTTTGCCGCTGCGGGCCAGGAAGCGCCGGCCGTGCAATACATTTTCGAACTGAATCCGGAGCATGCGCTGGTCAAACGCGCATCCGATGTGGGCGATAACGAACAATTCGCCGAATGGATTGACCTGTTATTGGATCAGGCGCTGCTGGCTGAACGCGGCACGCTGGAAGACCCAAATCAGTTTATCCGCCGCATGAATAAGCTGTTGTCCGCATAACAGTGACTCTATACGCCCCTGGCCTAAAGGTTGGGGGCGTATTTTTTTGCTTTTCTCACTGATTTTCCATGTTTTATCCTCTTTTATGTCCCTTCTGCTCCGCAATCGATTTCCTCGCGTACCTTGAGCCAGCCCCCCCTGAAATGGTATGGTTGAGCGTTTTCGCAATTTTATAAAAACTACATAGCAAGGGGATTTACGCAATGCGTATCATTCTGCTGGGCGCTCCGGGCGCTGGTAAAGGTACTCAGGCTCAATTCATCATGGAGAAATACGGTATTCCGCAAATCTCTACGGGTGATATGTTGCGCGCAGCCGTGAAGGCCGGCAGTGAACTGGGCAAGCAGGCGAAAGAAATCATGGACGCCGGCAAGCTGGTGACCGATGAGCTGGTTATTGCACTGGTTAAAGAACGCATCACTCAGGAAGACTGCCGTAAGGGCTTCCTGCTGGACGGTTTCCCACGCACTATTCCACAGGCTGATGCAATGAAAGAAGCCGGCATCAACGTGGATTACGTGCTGGAATTTGCCGTGCCGGACGAACTGATCGTTGATCGCATCGTTGGTCGTCGCGTACATGCGCCGTCTGGCCGCGTGTATCACGTGAAATTCAATCCGCCGAAGGTGGAAGGCAAAGATGACGCGACCGGTGAAGAACTGACGACTCGTAAAGACGATCAGGAAGAAACCGTGCGTAAGCGTCTGGTGGAATACCATCAGATGACGGCACCACTGATTTCCTACTACAGCAAAGAAGCTGCAGCAGGCAACACCCAATACCGTAAAATCGACGGCACCCGTAAAGTGGCCGAAGTGAGCGCTGAACTGGCAACCATCCTCGGCTGATCGGTTTTTCATTGCGGTGTATAGCGCCAGGCCCTATCGGTCTGGCGTTTTTTTTCGCCATTTCCCAGCCGAACTGTGATCGCCGTGGCTTGTTGCGCCCGTGTGCTTTAATCATCTGCGATAAATGGCGTATAACTGCCCCCATGTAACCCTCGGGGATCATCCTCATGTTCAGACCCACCAATTTGCTGGCAGAATCCACCGCGCGCCAGATCGTGCAGCGGGCGATGGGTATCATCAATCATTCCGTCAACGTGATGGACAGCAATGGCGTCATCATCGCCTCCGGCAACCCCTCACGGCTGTTCCAGCGCCATGAGGGCGCGGTACTGGCGCTGACCGAAAATCGGGTGGTGGAAATCGATGCGGTCACCGCTGCGCACCTGAAGGGCGTGCGTCCTGGTATCAATCTGCCGTTCAGTTTTCGTAGCCAGCAGGTAGGGGTGATCGGCATTTCCGGTGAGCCAACCCAGGTGCGCGCCTATGCCGAGCTGGTAAAAATGGCGGCTGAGCTGATGGTGGAGCAGGCGGCACTGCTGAGCCAAAACCAGTGGGAAAAGCGCTACCGCGAGGAGCTGGCAAACCAGTTGCTGCAGCCGCAGCCGGCATCGGCCTCACTGGAGGCCATGGCCGCTTATATGGGACTGGATCTGCAACTGCCGCGCATTGTTTGGATCGTGGAGTTGCAGGAGCCGCAACCGCATTTGCTGCGTGAACTGCTGACGGAGCTGGAACACACCCAGCGCGAAGCGTTGCTCACCATCACCGGCTTCAACGAAATGATCCTGCTGCGGCCCGCCAGCCTGGTGCAGGGGGAGTGGAGTTTGAAGCAGGAGCGCAAGCAGGCACAGCAGTTGCAAAGCCAGCTGCAGTCTCGTTTCAACCTGCGTTTGATTATTGGCGGTTTTTTTAGTGGTGAAGCGGGACTGCATCGCTCAAACCTGACCGCCCGCGCCACGCAGGCGATGGCGCAGCGGCTGAAACTGCGTCACAAGACGCTGTTCTATCAAGATTATCCTCTGCCCTCATTGCTGTGTGATTTGGGTGAGGACTGGCGGGCACAGGAACTGTCTCGCCCCTGGCAGACTCTGGAGGCCAATGATGAAAAAGGGGTACTGCGCAGTACCCTGCGGCACTATTTTTCGCGGAATTGTGATCAGACGCAGACCGCCACTGAGCTTCATATCCACGTTAATACCCTGCGTTACCGCCTGCAGCGTATTGAGGCGATTACAGGATTAAAAATCAACCAGTTAACTGATGCATTGCAGTTGTATATCGGCATGCTGATGCACGACTGAATTGTGTAAAACCACAACTTTCCGGCGCACCACTCGACGGGTTTTTGTGGCTTCCTCTCACGCTAATGTTCGGCGCTCAGGATATGTTTTCCCCACACCAACAACGGGGAAAATAATAATGACAACGGTATCCACATTGGGGGCGCTGGTGGCATTGGTCGTCGCTATCGTTCTGATTTTACGCAAGGTCCCGCCGGCTTACGGCATGATTGCCGGTGCACTGGCCGGTGGATTATGCGGCGGCGCCGATCTGGTACAGACCGTGACGCTGATGATCACCGGCGCTCAGGGCATCACCAACGCCGTGATGCGCATTCTGGCGGCGGGGGTGCTGGCTGGGGTGTTGATTGAGTCCGGCGCGGCACACACCATTGCTGAAACCATTGTCCGCAAGGTCGGGGAAACCCGAGCGCTGCTGGCGCTGGCGATAGCTACACTGATCCTGACGGCGGTTGGGGTATTTATCGACGTGGCGGTGATCACCGTGGCGCCGATCGCACTCTCCATTGCCCAGAAGGCCGGGATCTCGCGGGGGGCCATCCTGTTGGCGATGATCGGCGGCGGCAAGGCCGGTAACGTGATGTCGCCCAACCCGAACACCATTGCCGCTGCCGACAACTTCCATGTGCCGCTGACCTCGGTGATGATGGCCGGTATCGTGCCCGGCCTGTGTGGGTTGGTGGTGGCCTATCTGCTGGCCCGTCGCCTGAGTAACAAGGGTGAAAAGGTGATGGCAGAGGAACTGACTCAGCATGCCGAAGGTTCTCGCCCAGGTTTTGCGGCGGCGATCAGCGCGCCGTTGGTTGCCATTGTGCTGCTGTCGCTGCGACCGATCGCCGGTATCGCAGTTGATCCGCTGATTGCATTACCGGCTGGCGGCCTGGTCGGGGCCCTGTTGATGGGGCGTATTCGCCAGTGTAATCAATTTATGGTTTCTGGCCTGAGCCGCATGGCACCGGTGGCCATTATGCTGCTCGGCACGGGTACGCTGGCAGGTATTATCGCCAACTCGGCGTTGAAGGACGCATTGATTAACGGGTTGACCCACACCGGGATGCCGGCCTGGCTGCTGGCACCGCTCTCGGGGGCGCTAATGTCGATGGCGACGGCCTCGACCACAGCCGGCACCGCCGTGGCATCCGGGGTATTCAGCAGTACCTTGCTGGAGCTGGGCGTCAGCGGGTTGGCCGGTGCGGCGATGATCCATGCCGGTGCGACGGTGCTGGATCACCTGCCACACGGCAGCTTCTTCCACGCTACCGGTGGCAGCGTCAATATGGCAGTCCATCAACGGCTGAAGCTATTGCCGTATGAAACCCTGATCGGCTTTACCATCGCGGCCGTCTCGGCGCTGATGTTTGGCGTATTTAATCTGGCGGGATAAGGAATACTGATGAAAACGCTGAAAAAAGTGGTTATTGCCCCAGACTCGTTTAAAGAGAGCCTGAGTGCGATGGAGGTGGCCGAGGCCATCGAGCGCGGATTCCGCCAGATTTACCCGCAGGTGCAGTATATGAAGTTGCCGATGGCGGACGGCGGTGAAGGGACGGTGGACTCGATGGTGGCGGCCACCGGCGGAGAAATCGTCAGCGTTGAGGTGACTGGCCCGCTGGGCCAGCCGGTATCTGCCTTTTACGGCTTGCTGGGGGAGGGGGAAACCGCCGTGATTGAGATGGCGGCCGCTTCCGGCCTGCATCTGGCGCCTAATGGTCGACGCGATCCGCGCATTACCACCAGTTACGGTACCGGTGAATTGATCCTGGCGGCGCTGGAGCGCGGCGTGAAGGCGATTATTCTGGGCATCGGCGGCAGCGCTACCAACGATGGTGGTGCCGGTATGATGCAGGCGCTGGGCGCCAGGCTGCTGGATGACAACCAGCAGCCGCTGGCACCGGGTGGCGCGGCGCTGGCCCGGTTGGCGCAAATTGACCTTTCTGGGGTGGACCCACGCCTGCAGCAGGTGAGCGTGACGGCCGCCTGTGACGTGGATAATCCTTTGTGTGGCCCGCATGGTGCCTCGGCGGTGTTTGGCCCGCAGAAGGGCGCCACGCCGGAGATGGTGACGCAGTTGGATGCGGCACTGAGCCATTTCGGCCGTTTGCTGGAGCAGGCTACTGGCCGTCAGGTGCTCAATGCGCCGGGTGCCGGTGCGGCGGGCGGAATGGGGGCGGCATTGCTCGGCATGCTCAACGCCCGCTTGCGACCGGGGATTGAGATCGTGATTGAAACCTTACGGCTGGAAGAGGCGCTGCGTGATGCCGATCTGGTGATCACTGGAGAAGGGCGGCTGGACAGCCAGTCGATCCACGGTAAAACGCCGATTGGCGTGGCACGGGTGGCCAAACGCTACGGCCTGCCGGTGATCGGCATTGCGGGCAGCCTGTCGAAAGATTATCAGGTGGTGCACCAGCATGGCATTGACGCGGCCTTTTCGGTGCTCGATCGCGTCGTCACGCTGGAAGAGGCACTGACGGATGCGGCCACTAACCTGGAGGTGACGGCACGCAACGTGGCGGCGGTCTGGCGGCTGGCGCAAGGCTGAGGTCAACCTCTTTTACCATGGGCACTACCTGTTGCTGATATCGGTTCCGATGAGGCGCTTTTCCGTTACAATAGGCGCCATTAATCGAGGTTAATCCCCTGACCCAGAATGGGGGGTTAGCTTGCAAGGAATCAAGGGGAACTGAGATGAAGCAAGAGAAACACGGAGTATTGCTGGTGAACCTGGGCACACCAGATGCTCCGACCTCGTCGGCGGTAAAACGCTATCTGAAGGAATTTCTTAGTGACGACCGCGTGGTGGATACTGCCCCTCTCATCTGGTGGCCGATCCTCAACGGGGCGATCCTGCCGATCCGTTCACCGCGGGTTGCCAAGCTGTATCAGTCGGTATGGATGGACGAAGGTTCACCGTTGCTGGTTTACAGCCGCCGTCAGCAGCGCGCACTGGCCGCACGCATGCCGAACACGCCGGTTGAACTGGGTATGAGCTACGGCTCCCCGAGCCTGGCCGAGGCGATCGACAAGCTGTTGGCACAAGGGGTGACTAACCTGGTGGTGTTGCCGCTGTATCCGCAATACTCCTGTTCGACCAGCGCTGCGGTGTGGGATGGGGTGGCTCGCATACTGAAAGGCTACCGTCGTCTGCCGTCAGTCAGCTTTATCCGTGATTATGCTGAGCACCCGGCCTACATTGCCGCGCTGCGCCAGAGCGTTGAGCATTCGTTCGCTGAGCATGGTCAGCCGGATCGTTTGGTGCTGTCATTCCACGGCATCCCCAAGCGCTATGCGCGCCTCGGTGACGATTATCCGCAGCGTTGTGAAGACACGTTACGTGCTCTGACGGCGACATTACCGCTGGCGCCGGATCGGGTGATGATGACCTATCAGTCGCGCTTTGGCCGTGAGCCCTGGCTGACGCCTTACACCGACGAAACCCTGAAAGGTCTGCCGGCTCAGGGCGTTAAACATATTCAGCTGATCTGCCCCGGCTTTTCGGCGGACTGCCTGGAAACGCTGGAAGAGATCAAAGAGCAGAACCGTGAGATCTTCCTTAAGGCCGGCGGTGAGAAATTCGAGTACATTTCTGCGCTGAACGACGAGCCGGCGCACATTGATATGATGCAGCAACTGGTGGCGCAGCGCTTCTGAATCTCATAGCGCAAAATATACCCAAAATAATTGGAGTTGTATTGAGGCGGCCAGTCTGCAAGAGCCTGGGAGCATAGATAACTATGTGACCAGGGCGAGTAGACGCAGCCAACAAAAATACAGTTTCAAGTATGACGGGTATAGTGACAGTCATCAGCAATCGGGCAGGAATGTGCTAACATTCTCTGCCTGTTAACTGCCACTGCCGCCAATTAAATGAAATTTCCTGGTAAACGTAAGTCCAAACACTATTTTCCGGTGAACGCCCGCGATCCACTCTTGCAGCAAGCTCAGCCCGAAAATGAAATCAGCACCTCCTATGTCGTCGGTATTGACCAGACGCTGGTGGATATCGAAGCAAAAGTGGATGACAGCTTCGTCCAGCGCTATGGCCTGAGTCTGGGGCATTCCCTGGTGATCGAAGATGACGTCGCCGAGGCGTTGTATCAGGAATTGATCGACAAAAATTTAATCACCCATCAGTTTGCCGGCGGCACTATCGGCAATACCCTGCACAACTATTCAGTGCTGGCGGACGACCGCTCGGTACTGCTCGGCGTGATGTGCAGCAATATCAAGATTGGCAGCTACGCCTACCGCTACCTGTGCAATACCTCCAGCCGTACCGATCTTAACTATCTGCAGGCCGTTGACGGTGCCATTGGCCGCTGCTTCACGCTGATCGGTGAAAGCGGTGAGCGAACCTTCGCCATCAGCCCGGGACAGATGAACCAACTGCGGCCGGAAAGCGTCACGGAAGAAGTGATTGCCGGCGCTTCGGCGTTGGTACTGACGTCCTACCTGGTGCGTTGCAAGGAAGGGGAACCGATGCCGGCGGCCACTATGCAGGCGATCGCGTTTGCCAAAAAGCACGACGTGCCGGTGGTTCTGACGCTCGGCACCAAGTACGTGATTGCCGATAACCCGCAGTGGTGGCGCGACTTCCTGAAACAGCACGTGTCGATCCTGGCGATGAACGAAGATGAAGCGCTGGAACTGACCGGGCTGAGCGATCCGTTGACCGCCTCGGACATGGCGCTGGAATGGGTCGATCTGGTGCTGTGCACAGCCGGGCCAAACGGCCTGTATATGGCGGGTTACACCGAAGAGTCCAACAAGCGGGAAACCCAGCATCCGCTGCTGCCGGGGCATATCGCCGAATTCAACCGTTACGAGTTCAGCCGCGCGATGCGCCGTGAAAGCTGTGAGAGCCCGTTCCGCATCTATTCGCACATTGCGCCATACATGGGTGGGCCTGAGAAAATCATGAACACCAACGGTGCCGGTGATGGTGCGTTATCTGCGCTGCTGCATGATATTGCCGCCAACGGTTTTCACCGTAATAACGTGCCGAACTCCAGCAAGCACGTTCGCAGTTACCTGACTTACTCCTCGCTGGCACAGGTGTGTAAATACGCCAACCGCGTCAGCTATCAGGTGCTGAACCAGCATTCACCGCGCCTGACGCGCGGCTTGCCGGAACGGGAAGACAGTCTGGAAGAGTCTTACTGGGAACGGTAAAAAACAAAAGGTCCGGCAAGCCGGACCTTTTTTACATCGCTTGTCACATCAGATCGGGCAGCCGCCCATTTTCTCTTCTTCAGTCAGCGTATCCAGTTTAAGGATATTCAGCATGCTGTTGGCGATTTCCCGTTCGCCCATCACCACCTGATCCGCGCCGCGATCGGAGATATACGACACTTCGTCATCGTAGTGCGCCCGGGCAATAATCTCGATATTGGGCCGCTTGGTTCGCGCAGAGGCTACGATCTCACCGGCCTCGTAACCGTTGGGTATGGTCAACAACAGCCAGCGAGCGCAGTCTAGTCGCGCCAGATCCATCACTTCCGGATTGGCGGCATTGCCCAATACCGTTTTGATGCCCTGTTCACGCAGCGCCTCAACCCGTGGACGGGAATTCTCGATCACCACCAGCGGAACGCCGGCCTCGGCCAACTTGGCCCCCAGCAGGCTGCCTACGCGGCCATAGCCGACTACCAGCGCATGGTTGCACATATTGACCGGGATCTGCTTCTCGTCTTCTACCGCTTCTTCCAGGATTTGGTCTTCTATGGTCTCCGTCTTGGCCAGATAACGCTCGAGCAGGGTGAACAGCAGTGGGTTAAGCATGATCGACAAGATAGCCCCAGCCAGCACCAGATTGCGACCGTGCTCCGACATCATGCCCAGCGTGATCCCCAGCCCTGCCAAAATGAAGGCGAACTCGCCAATTTGCGCCAGGCTGGCGGAGATGGTCAACGCGGTGCGCTTGGAGTGACCGAACATTTTCACCAGCAGGAACGCCGCGGCTGATTTACCGAACACGATAATCGCCAGCGTTGCCAGCACCGCCAGCGGTTCGCGGATCAGGATCATCGGATCAAACAGCATGCCGACCGAGACAAAGAACAGTACGGCAAACGCATCGCGTAGCGGCAGCGTGTCGTGGGCGGCGCGGTGGCTCAGCTCCGACTCGTTCAGCACCATACCGGCGAAGAAGGCCCCCAGGGCAAAGGAGACGTCAAAGAAGCCGACAGCGCCGTAGGCAATGCCCAGCGCCAGCGCCAGCACCGCCAGGGTAAACAGCTCGCGTGAGCCGGTACTGGCGGTTTTTGCCAGGATCCACGGCACCAGACGGCGACCAACCACAATCATCAGTGCCATAAAGGCGATAACCTTGCCGATGGTAATGGCCAGCTCGATCAGCAACTGACTGCTGCTGGCGTTGTCGTTACCCAGCATGTTGGCAAAGGCCGGTAACAGTACCAGCGCCAGCACCATCGCCAGGTCTTCCACAATCAGCCAGCCGATGGCGATTTGCCCGCGTTGGCTATCAATCAACTGGCGTTCTTCCAGCGCGCGCAACAGCACCACGGTACTGGCGGTGGACAGACAGAGCCCGAACACCAGGCCGGAAATCAAATCCCAACCCAATAACTTTGACAGCCCCATACCGAGCAGGGTGGCGACGGCAATTTGCGCGATGGCACCGGGAATGGCGATATGTTTTACTGCGAGGAGGTCTTTAAGGGAGAAATGCAGGCCAACACCGAACATCAACAGGATCACACCGATTTCCGCCAGTTCTGGAGCCAACGAGGTATCGGCAACAAAACCGGGAGTAAACGGGCCGGCGAGTACGCCTGCGGCAAGGTATCCCACCAGTGGGGAGATGCGCAGGCGATTTGCCAGCATACCGAAGAGGAAGGCGAGTACTAACCCTCCGACAATGGTGGAGATTAGCGGTGTTGAATTATGCATCCAGACTCCTTCTAGTTATGCATCGCAGCAGAGAGGGAAACGCAACAGAGTTACGAAAAGATACATTTAGTTTATTGCATTTGTTCGCGCCTTGCTTAGCTAAATATAGCTATTTTGCGAAAAAGCAGAGGATTCCGCTTTTGGTACGCCAGTAAGGGGATTTAACACTTAATAAGTCAAATAACATGGGATTGTGTGGGAGATGACCCGGTTGAACGATGGATTACAACCGGGGTTTCAACAGGGTTATTTGGCGTTATGGTCCGTATTTGGCAGTAGAGCAGTGATAATGCCGATCAACGGCAGGAAAGCACAGATTTGGTAGACCAGCTCGATGCTGGTCAAATCTGCGACATAACCAAGAACTGCCGCGCCTAACCCGCCCATACCAAAAGCAAAACCGAAGAATAAGCCGGAAACCATACCCACTTTGCCGGGGATCAGTTCCTGGGCATAAACCAGAATGGCGGAAAACGCTGACGCGAGAATTACCCCGATAAACACCGTTAAAATGCCGGTCCAGTACAGAGATGCATAGGGTAAAACAAGGGTGAATGGGGCTGCACCAAGAATAGAGCCCCAAATAACACGTTTCCTTCCTATCTTGTCGCCAAGAGGCCCGCCAATAATGGTGCCTGCGGCTACGGCAAACAGGAACGCAAACAGGTGAAATTGGGCATTCTGCACGGATACACCGAACTTGTGCATCAAATAAAAGGTGTAATAGCTACTAATGCTCGCCAGGTAGAAGTATTTGGAGAAAATCAACACCAGCAGGATGCCAATCGCATAGGTAACGGTACGTTTTGGCAGCGGTTTCACCATCGAAGCCACTTTAGGCTGGCCTTTTGTCGCACGATGCTGCTGTTGATACCATTTACTGACCTGCAACAACACCACGATGGCCAGCAGGGCCGCCAGTGAGAACCAGGCGACATTGCCCTTGCCATAAGGAGCGATAATCAGTGCCGCCAGCAGTGGCCCGAGGGAACTGCCAAAGTTGCCTCCCACCTGGAACAGCGATTGTGCCAGGCCATGTCGGCCACCGGACGCCATACGCGCTACGCGGGAGGATTCTGGGTGGAATACCGACGAGCCGGTGCCGACCAACGCAGCAGCCAGTAGCACCAGTGGGAAGGTATTGGCCACGGACAGCAGCAGCAGACCGCACAGGGTAAAGCCCATGCCAATCGGCAGCGAATAAGGCTGCGGGTGTTTATCCGTGTAGTAACCAATCAGCGGCTGCAATAAGGACGCCGTGAGCTGATAGGTCAGAGTAATCATGCCGATTTGCACGAAGCTGAGGCTGAAGTCAGCCTGCAGGATCGGGTAAATCGCCAGGATCAGCGATTGAATCATGTCATTGAGCAGGTGAGAGACGCTGATGGCTCCGAGGATCGAGAAAGCCGTCCCTTTAACCGCACTGCTCTTGGCCGGTGGCAGGGCAGTTTCGCTACGGTCGGTCATTTTATTATTAGCCTGGTAAGTTTTAGAGGACAGAGCAGATATCTTAGGCAAGTTGTTCACTATTTACCATATCCGACATAATTTGACGCATATCGCAAAAATTTGAAATTTGTTACCTTCGTTTCGCGCTACAATTTCGTCCACCTCAAAAAAACAGTTAATTATCATATGGAGTTCGCCATGCGCTTTTCGTTAAAAACCACCGCATGTGCCCTGGCCGTATCCCTGACTTTCCTGTCGGGAGCCGCCAGCGCCTGGGAAAAGGATAAGACCTACGACATTACCATTCTGCACACCAACGATCACCACGGTCATTTTTGGCAGAACGACCACGGCGAATATGGTCTGGGCGCGCAAAAAACGCTGGTGGACAGCATCCGTCAGGACGTTGCGGCCAAGGGCGGTAGCCTGTTGCTGCTGTCGGGGGGCGACATCAATACTGGCGTGCCGGAATCCGACTTGCAGGATGCCGAGCCGGACTTCCGTGGCATGAATCTGGTGGGCTATGACGCGATGGCGATCGGCAACCATGAATTCGACAATCCGCTCAGCGTGCTGCGCCAGCAGGAGAAGTGGGCCACCTTCCCGCTGTTGTCGGCCAACATCTATCAGAAAAGCACCCAGCAGCGTCTGTTCAAGCCTTATGCCTTGTTCGACAAACAGGGCATCAAAATTGCGGTGATCGGCCTGACCACCGATGACACCTCCAAGATTGGCAACCCGGAATATTTCACCGACATCGAGTTCCACGTGCCGGCGCAGGAAGCCAAACAGGTAGTAGAGCAACTGCGTAAGGACGAGAAGCCTGACGTGATCATCGCCGCGACCCATATGGGCCATTATGATGACGGCAACCACGGCTCTAACGCACCCGGTGATGTCGAAATGGCGCGCAGCCTGCCTGCCGGTTATCTGGACATGATCGTCGGTGGCCACTCGCAGGATCCGGTTTGTATGGCTGGTGAAAACCACAAGCAGGTGGATTATGTGCCGGGCACCCCGTGCTCGCCGGATCGTCAGAACGGTACCTGGATCGTGCAGGCGCACGAGTGGGGCAAGTATGTCGGCCGTGCCGATTTCCAGTTCCGTAACGGTGAACTGAAGCTGGTGCATTATCAGCTGATCCCGGTCAATCTGAAGAAGAAGGTGGAGAAAGCCGACGGCACCAGTGAGCGCGTGTATTACACCCAGCAGATCGCGGAAGATGCGTCGATGATGAAACTGCTGACGCCGTTCCAGGAAAAGGGCAAGGCGCAGTTGGACGTGAAAATTGGCAGCGTCAACGGCAAGCTGGAAGGCGATCGCAGCAAGGTGCGCTTTGTTCAGACCAACCTGTCGCGCGTGCTGCTGGCAGCGCAGATGGAACGTGCCGAGGCCGACTTCGCCGTAATGAGCGGGGGCGGGGTACGTGACTCGATTGAAGGCGGCGACATTACCTATAAAAACGTGCTGAAGGTACAACCGTTCGGCAATACGCTGGTTTACGTCGAAATGAAAGGCAGCGAGGTGGAAAAATACCTGGCGGTAGTCGCCAACATGAAGGTGGATTCCGGTGCCTACGCGCAGTTTGCCAACGTTAGCCTGACGGCGGACGGTCAGCAGGGTGTCAGCAATGTCAAAATCAAGGGCGAGCCGCTACAGGCGGATAAAACTTACCGTATGGCAACGCTGAACTTCAATGCGCTGGGCGGGGACGGTTATCCGAAGCTGGATACTCTGCCAAGCTACGTCAATACCGGCTTTATCGATGCCGAAGTGTTGAAACAGTACATTGAGAAGCACTCACCGCTGGATGCGGCGGCCTATGAGCCGAAGGGCGAGATCGTTTATCAGTAAGTGGTCGCCGGGGAGCCGCATGGCTCCCCTGACTCTTCAATCGCGCTTGGCGATATCGGCGAAGCTACCTGCCAACAATCGGCAAAGATCTGCTGCCGCCAGCTCAATGTCCAGCCCGCGTTTGCCGCCGGAAACGTAAATGGTGGCGAACTGCTGTGCCGGGCTGTCGATCACCGTTGGCAGGCGTTTTTTCTGCCCCAACGGGCTGATGCCCCCCACCAGATAACCAGTGACGCGTTGCGCCAGCAGCGGATCGGCCATTTCTGCTTTTTTAGCCCCCAGTGCACGGGCGACCTTTTTCAAATCCAACTGAGTGGCGACCGGCGTGACCGCTACCGCCAGATGTTTGGCATCACCGTTCAGTGCCACCAGCAGCGTCTTATAAACGCGATCGGCATCCAGTCCAAGTTTCTTCACTGCTTCATCACCGAAGTGGGTTTCTGCACTGTCGTGATGATAAGGATGAAGGGTAAAGGCGACTTTTTGTTTCTCAAGCAGGATCACTGCGGGCGTCATGGGTTTTCCTATTTCTCCCGACGCACAAGGGTGCAACGGGTTGCAACAAAACGACAAAAATATAACGGTAACAGCAACCTGAGCAACGGCAACATAAAGCGGGTTGCCAAGATGTTCACTCGGTTGCTACCCTGTGTATTGTAACCGTTAACACGGTTGCTATGCGTATAACTAAAATACAAGAAATTCCTCTTTGACTGGCCAGTAGCGATATTGGCCACTTTTTTTACTGCTCCTGCAGCATCGCCGGCAGATTATCCTCGCCGTACAGATGCAGCGCACCCACCGCCACTACGTAATTGCCTGCCGGTAACGCCTCCAGTTTTTGTCGCCAGTCGCGGTTGCGCTGATGCATCAACACGTCGTACAGATCGGCACTGAAAGTCGCGGGCAGGGTTTCCAGCATGCCGTTGGGTTTCGCGTCCAGCCACCAGCTCACCATAGTTTGCAGCAATCGTGCGTTGGTATGCCAGTGCTCCAGCGTATCACGCAGCAGCGCCATGCCTCCTTCCGGTAACTGCTCCAGCATCGCCATCTGCTGTTCAGCACCTTCCAGCTCGATCACCTTTTTATGCTGTGCCCTGGCGGCCTGCAACAACTGATAATCCACGCCGTATTCGGCGCGCAACCCCAGCCGCTGAGCCTGACGGGCCTGCATCATCAGCGCCACCTGCCAGCCGGGCAGGGTTGAAAAAGTCTCGGCATCGGTCCCCAGC
The DNA here is from genome assembly GCF_002607755.1 of Serratia sp. BW106. Lineage (NCBI taxonomy): Bacteria > Pseudomonadati > Pseudomonadota > Gammaproteobacteria > Enterobacterales > Yersiniaceae > Serratia > Serratia sp. BW106. The sequence goes on along the minus strand of NZ_MCGS01000045.1, from coordinate 20,329 downwards.
TCCTGGCACAGCGTCAACAACTGCTGAAATTCGGGTTCGGAGAGCCGTTGATCCAGCTCTGCCTGCTGCGAGATGTGGTCAAAGGGGGAGGCGGAGCCGGTAATATCGGCCTCCACGATCAAGGCATCTGCCTGCTTCAGGCGTGCGGCCAGTTTGGCCGGCAGCGGTGACATATCCACCGTCCCCATATGAATACTGCCCACCAGATGGAACTGACGATCGCCGGGCAGTCGAATATCCAGTGCCGGATAGGCGTAGGTGATGGGGGAGATCAGGCCGAGAAAGGCGGCGATGCGGCGTAACAGTTGACCCATACAGCGTGGCTCCTGAATAACTTGTTCGCCTTTCAGCTTGAAAGGTGAGGGGCGTAACATTTACCCCATGCTAAACGCTATCTGGCATACAAGAAAGTCTGAAGAGTGAAGGAATTATCCCAAAGGAAACGGGGCGCGATGAATTGCGCCCCGTGGTCTTGGTTCAGTCTATGGGGGGTTAGGCAAGAGTGGCGTGATAACCGGCCTGTTCCACTGCGTTAATCAGCGTTTGTGGCGCGACATCGCCAGTCACTTTGGCGCTATCAATAGCCACATCCACGGCGGTAACGCCAGGCACGGCTTCCAGGGCTTTACGTGTGCTGCCAACACAATGCATGCAGGAAAGTCCCTGCAATGCCAGTACGGTAGTTTGTGACATGATTCGATTCCTCGCTCAAGTGCGGTGTTTAAAGGTTGACCGCTTGACCTGTTTTCACTAAGAATGAAGGATAAACCTTCCAGCAAGGGGAAGGTCAAGGAGTGAAAATGAATATTAGCGATGTAGCGAAAAAAACCGGTTTAACCAGCAAGGCCATTCGCTTTTATGAAGAGAAAGGGCTGGTGACCGCGCCGATCCGCACCGATAACGGTTACCGCAGCTATAACCCAAAGCACATTGAAGAACTGACGCTGCTGCGCCAGGCTCGGCAGGTGGGGTTTAATCTGGATGAATGCCGTGAGCTGGTGGCGCTGTTTAACGATCCGGCCCGCCATAGCGCCGATGTGAAAGCGCGCACGCTGCAAAAAGTGGCTGATATTGAAAAGCACATTGCCGAACTCGGTGAGATGCGCCAGCGTTTAGTGGCGCTGGCGGATCAGTGTCCGGGCGATGACGGAGCCGAGTGCCCGATCATTAATAATCTGGCGGGTTGTTGTCATAACCACTAACGGGTAATGGCGCGGATCACCAGCGTTATGCCCTCGACGGCGATCACTTCGACCTCGGTACCCACCGCCAGATCTTCACTGGCCTGGGCCCGCCAACTGCTGTCGCCGATGTTAATGCGCCCCATACCGTTATGCATAGGTTCGGTCAGCGTGGCGCGGGTGCCAATCAACTGGCGGTTGCGCTGGTTCAGCACCTGCGAACCGCTGGAAGCTGCAGCCGGGCGCTGGCGCAGCCAGTACCACCACAGGTAGGCCACTACTACGGTCAGTACGGCAAAAATCACCCCCTGCCATTCCCAGCCCAACTGCGGCAACAGCCAGACGATGGCGCCGACCACCACCGCCGATACGCCACTCCACAACAGGTAGCCGCTGGCACCGAGCATTTCTGCCGCCAGCAGCAGCCCGCCGAGGGAAAGCCAAAACCAGTGCGGGTTTGCTGCAATTTGTTCGAGCATGATTACTTGCCTTTGTTGTCTTTCAACAGTTCGGCAATGCCACCAATTGAACCAAGCAGGCTGCTGGCGTCCAGCGGCATCATGATAACTTTACTGTTGTTGGCGGAGCCGATTTTCTGCAGCGCATCGGTGTATTTCTGCGCCACAAAGTAGTTCACTGCCTGGATATTGCCGCTGGCGATAGCGTCGGACACCAGTTGAGTGGCTCGCGCCTCTGCTTCAGCGGCACGCTCACGGGCTTCTGCCTGCAGGAACGCGGACTGACGTTCACCCTCTGCCTTGAGGATTTGCGACTGTTTGTCACCTTCGGCACGCAGGATGGCAGCCTGACGCACGCCTTCGGCCTCCAGAATATCTGCACGCTTGGTTCGCTCGGCCTTCATCTGGGCGTTCATTGCCGAGATTAATTCTGCCGGCGGACGTACGTCTCGGATCTCGATGCGGGTGATTTTAATGCCCCACGGATTGGTGGCTTCGTCGACGATATGCAGCAGGCGACTGTTGATGCTGTCACGTTGCGAGAGGATTTCGTCCAGCTCCATGGAACCGAGCACGGTACGGAAGTTGGTCATGGTCAGGTTGACGATTGCCAGCTCAAGATTACTCACTTCATAAGCGGCACGCGCCGGATCGACCACCTGGATAAAACACACCGCATCGATGGCCACGTTGGCGTTGTCGCGCGAGATGATTTCCTGTGAAGGGATATCCAGCACCTGCTCCATCATATTAATTTTTCTGCCGATGCGGTCCATAAAAGGCACCACCAGGTTTAAACCGGGCATCAGCGTTTTGGTGTAGCGGCCGAAGCGTTCCACCGTCCATTGGAACCCTTGCGGAACAATTTTGACGCCGGCAAATACGATGATCAGTGCGACGACAATCACGATGGGAATAAGGGTGAACATGGCAAACCTCCTGTCAGACATATGTAAACAGATATTACGCCAGCCGCAGTGTAAAGACTAATAAATCAGGGGCGCTGGGCCATTAACATTCCAAATTGGCATGTTTCCAATAATTTTAATTCATTTCATGACGTTGTCCGTCTTGGCTACAGTAAAAAGCATTGCCGCTTTTCACTTCGAATATTTGTCATTTTTATTTGCGACTATGCTTTTTGAAATGACATCAGTGCCAAGGATTGTTATGGACTCAATCAGTGTTGATGAACTCGCCCCAAAAAAAGATCGTTGGTATCGCATTGTGGAGGAATTACTGTCCGCCGCCGGTATCGCCATCAATGGTAACCGTGCCTGCGATATCAAGGTGCATAACCCGGCGCTGTTTAAACGCATTTTGCAGGAAGGTTCGCTTGGGTTCGGCGAAAGTTATATGGACGGCTGGTGGGACTGCGATCGGTTGGATGGGTTGTTCACCCGCATTTTGCAGGCCGGTGTCGACGAGCGTTTGCCAAAAAATCTGAGCGACATTGCGCGCATTGCCTATACCCGGTTGTTCAACCTTCAGTCACGCAAACGTGCCTGGCAGGTGGGCAAAGAGCATTATGACATTGGCAACGATCTGTTCCGCGCGATGCTCGATCCCTATATGCAATACTCCTGTGGTTACTGGAAGGAGGCCGAAACGCTGGAACAGGCGCAGTTGGCCAAGCTGAAAATGATCTGCGAAAAGCTGCAGTTAAAACCGGGCATGTCGTTGCTGGATATCGGCTGCGGCTGGGGTGGGCTGGCGCAGTATGCGGCGGAAAACTACGGGGTCTCGGTGTACGGTGTGACCATTTCCGCCGAGCAGCAAAAGCTGGCGCAGGAGCGCTGTGCCGGTCTTGAGGTCGAGATCCTGCTGCAGGACTATCGTGATTTGAATCTGCAATTTGACCGCATCGTTTCCGTTGGGATGTTTGAACACGTGGGGCCAAAAAACTACGACACTTATTTCCGTGTTGCCGCGCGTAATCTTAAACCCGATGGCCTGTTCCTGCTGCACACCATTGGTGCCAACCAAACAAATCTTCACGTCGACGCCTGGATAGACAAGTACATCTTCCCCAATGGCTGTCTGCCTTCGGTGCGTCATATCTCCGAAGCCAGCGAAGGGCGTTTTGTGATGGAGGATTGGCACAATATCGGTGCCGATTATGATCGCACGCTGATGGCCTGGTATGAGAATTTCAAACAGGCCTGGCCGATGCTGTCCGAAGGCTATTCTGAACGTTTTGAACGGATGTTTACCTATTACCTGAACGCCTGTGCCGGCGCATTCCGTTCGCGTGATATTCAGCTCTGGCAGGTGTTGTTCAGCCCGAAAGGCGTTGAAGGCGGGGTGCGGGTTTACCGCTGAGAAGGGTTGGGGCGCAGTTCAAGGAGCTGCGCCCCAACCTATCAGTACAACAGTGAATACAGCTGACGACGGTACTTGGCGGCCAGCGCGTCGCCGGTGCCCAGTGCGGCCAGAATATCCATCAATGTTTTACGCGCGCTGCCGTTGGCGGCGGCGAGATCTTTCTTCAGATGCCCGATCAACAGTTCCAGCGCTTCTTCATTACGCCCAACCTGATGCAGTTGTAGCGCCAGTTGCACGGCCAAGTCGACGTTTTCCGGCTGCTGCTCCACCTGCTGTTGCAACAGCTGAATTTCCGGCGTGTCGGCGGCCTGTTTCAGCAGTTCAATTTGCGCCACCAGGCCCTGATAACGGGTATCTCGATCCTGTAACGGGATAGTCGCCAGCACGGCTTCGGCATCTTCAGTGCGGTTCAGCGCGATCTGGGTTTCTGCCAGTGTCAGGCCGATATCACTACGTTGCTGGCTGGCTTGCCAGGCGTCTTTCAACAGGGGCAGCGCCTCTGCGGCTTTGTCTTCGGCCAGCAGTTCGGTCGCCTGCGCCAGTTTCAGATCTTCTTCCTTCGGCAGGAAACGCTGCAGGAATTCACGGATCATTTCTTCCGGCTGTGGGCCCTGGAAACCGTCGACGGGCTGACCATCTTTGAACAGATACACCGTCGGCAGCGAGCGCAAACCGAACTGGGCAGCGATGGCCTGTTCTGCGTCACAATCGACCTTTGCCAGCAGGAACTGACCGGCATATTCCGCCGCCAGCTTATCGAGTATTGGGGTGAGTTGCAGACAGTGTTGGCTGCGATCCGACCAGAAGTAGAACACCACCGGCATGGACATTGACTGTTCCAGCGTCTGGTGCAGGTTTGTTTCGTTAATATCAACAACAGCTTGAGCTAGCATGTAATTTTCTCTCTGATCTTGCGGAGCCATTGGCTTTTAGATGGGGGCGGAGCAGCATTCTTCAACCCCGGCGGCCAAATTAACCGTTGCTGCGTAATACCCAGTCCAGACAGCGGCCGGGCAGGATGCGACGTAATACGCTTAGCGCGTGCGCCAGCAGGGTCACCGGGTAACGCAGTTTGGCCCTTGGGCTTTCCAGCGCGTGGCGCAGTTTGGGTAAAATCGCCTCCGGTGGCAGCGTCAGACGCTTGGCAATGCCGGGGTTATGCACCGGTTTATCGCTCTGCGCCTGATTGACGTTCTGGGTAAAGTGGGTGGAGATCGGGCCGGGTTCAATCAGGCTGACCTGAACGCCGGTGCCGTGCAGCTCCATTCGCAGCGCGTCGGACCAGGCTTCCAGTGCAAACTTGCTGGCGGCATAGGCACCACGTCCGGCGCTGGACACCAGCCCCATCACCGAACTGGTCTGAATAATGCGCCCTTCACCGTGCGGTAACATCGCCGGCAACAGCAGCTGGGTGAGTTGATGGGTACCGAACAGGTTGGTGGCGAACTGCCGTTCCAACTGCTGGCGGGAAATGCTGCTCAGCGGGCCGTAAACGCCAAAACCGCCGTTATTGAACAGGCCATACAGGCGGCCGCCGGTCAGTTCGATTACCTTCGCGGCGGCGCGTTCGACGCTGGCGCTGTCGTCCAGATCCAGCTCAATGCCTTCCAGCCCAAGCTGAAGCATATTCTCTACGTCCTGCGGCTTGCGACAGGCGGCCAGCACCCGGTAACCACGGTTACGCAGATCCTGCGCGGCAATCAATCCAATCCCGCTGGAACAGCCGGTTATCAACACTGCTTTTTGCATAACTTTACCTAGTGTACAACCCTATTTAGTTAGACTCATGTTTTACTAGAGGTTCCAGGCGTTCCGCCATCCAGGTGGCGATAAACGGTTGGGCATCCTTATTGGGATGCAATCCGTCATCCTGCATCCATTCCGCTTTTACCACCACCTGTTCCATGTAGAACGGCAGCAGTGGAATGTCGAACTGTTTGGCCAGCTGCGGATAAATCGCGCTGAAGGCCTCGGTATAGCGGCGGCCATAGTTGGGGGGAATACGGATTTGCATCAGCAGCGGTTGTGCACCGGCCTGCTGCACCAGCGTGATGATTTGGCTGAGGTCGCGCTGCAGATCCTGCGCCGGGAAACCGCGCAGGCCATCGTTGGCACCCAGTTCAATCAGTACCCAGCGTGGCTGGTGTTGTTTTAGCAGTTCGGGCAGGCGTGCCAGCCCCTGTGCGGCGGTGTCGCCGCTGATGCTGGCGTTGACCAGCTGCGGTTCACCCGGTTTTTTCTGCCATTGGTCGGCCAGCAGCGTCGGCCAGGCCTGCGCCACCGGCAAGCGGTAACCGGCGCTTAAACTGTCGCCCAATATCAATAAGGTATCGGCGGCGACAGCGCGTAAACTGAATAATCCCAACAGCAAAAGGAAGGGAAGATGCCAGCGGAAAACGTTCTTGAAGTTCATCATCTTAGTAAACACGTTGGTCAGGGTGAGCATCAGCTCTCCATCCTTACCGGAGTCGAGCTGGTTGTCAAACCCGCGCAGACAATTGCCCTGATTGGCGAGTCCGGTTCGGGCAAGTCAACGCTGCTGGGGATCCTCGCCGGGCTGGACGACGGCAGTGAAGGGGAGGTGCATTTGTTGGGCGAGTCACTGACCGCGCTGGATGAAGAAGGCCGTGCCGCCCTGCGCGCCAAAAATGTCGGCTTTGTATTTCAATCATTTATGCTGGTACCGACGCTCAACGCGCTGGAAAACGTACAGTTGCCGGCGTTGTTGCGTGGCGAAAGCGATCGCCAGAGCCGCGAACAGGCAGTGCAACTGTTGGATCAACTGGGGTTGGGCAAGCGTCTTGACCACTTGCCGGCACAGCTTTCTGGCGGTGAACAACAGCGCGTAGCGCTGGCACGGGCGTTCAGTGGCCGACCACGGGTGCTGTTTGCCGATGAGCCCACCGGCAATCTCGATCGCCAGACCGGTGAACGCATCGCCGATTTACTGTTTTCCCTCAACCGCGATTTCTCCACCACGCTCATTCTGGTCACCCATGACGAAACCCTGGCGGCACGCTGCCAGCGGCGGCTACGCCTGCGTGAAGGCAAGCTGTGGGAGGAAGCATGATCTGGCGCTGGTTTTGGCGCGAGTGGCGTTCGCCGTCGCTGCTGATCGTCTGGCTGGCGCTGACGCTGTCGATGGCCTGCGTGCTGGCATTGGGCAGCATCAGCGACCGTATGGACAAAGGCCTGAGTCAGCAGAGCCGCGATTTTATTGCCGGTGATCGGGTGTTGCGCAGCGCCCGGCCGGTACCGGAAGGCTGGCTGCTGGACGCACAGCAACAGGGGCTGAAAGTCAGCCGACAGCTGTCGTTCACCACCATGACCTATGCCGGCGATCGGCCCCAGTTGGCGGATGTAAAAGCCACCGATCTGGCCTATCCGCTGTACGGCAAGCTGGAGACTCGCCCGGCCAACGTCAAACTGGAGCCGGGGAGCGTGCTGGTGGCACCGCGTCTGCTGGCGCTGTTGAACGTGAAGGTAGGAGATAAGCTGGACGTGGGCGATACCCGCTTACGCATCGCCGGAGAAATCATTCAGGAGCCGGATTCCGGCTTCAACCCGTTCCAGACGGCACCGCGCATCATGATCAATCTGGCGGATGTGGACAAAACCGGGGCAGTGCAGCCGGGCAGCCGCCTGACCTACCGTTATATGTTTGCCGGGACCCCGGAGGATATCCAGCGTTACGAAGCTCGCCTGACGCCGCAGTTGGGGCCTGACCAACGCTGGTTTGGTCTGCAGGAGTCCGGCAGCGCTCTGGGGAAATCATTGCAGCGTTCTCAGCAGTTCCTGCTGTTGTCGGCGTTACTGACCCTGTTGCTGTCGATTGCCGCCGTGGCGGTGGCGATGAGCCACTATTGCCGCAGCCGTTACGACCTGATCGCGGTGCTGAAAACCCTGGGGGCCGGTCGCAGCGCGTTGCGGAAGCTAATCGTCGGCCAGTGGTTGGCGGTGATCCTGTTGGCGGCGGTGTGTGGCGGCATTATCGGGCTGGGGTTTGAAGCGGTGTTGATCCGCCTGTTGGCACCGGTGTTGCCGGCGGAGTTGCCCGCAGCCGGAGCCTGGCCGTGGTTGTGGGCGATCGGCGCATTGCTGATGATTTCGCTGCTGGTGGGGCTGCGGCCATACCGGCAGTTGCTGGCGACCCAGCCGCTGCGGGTACTGCGTCGTGACGTGGTGGCCAATGTCTGGCCGCTACGCTATTTCCTGCCGGTGACGGCGGTGATAGTGGTGGCGTTGCTGACTGCGCTGATGGGAGCCAGCACGCTGCTGTGGTCGATCCTCGCCGGCATTCTGGTGCTGGCACTGCTGTTGGGCTGTATCGGTTGGGGCAGCCTGCTGTTGCTGCGCCGTATTACGCTTAAAAACCTGGCGCTGCGGCTGGCGGTTAATCGTCTGCTGCATCAGCCCTGGGTCACTGTCAGCCAACTGGCGGCGTTCTCGCTGTCATTTATGCTGTTGGCGTTATTATTGGTGCTGCGTGGCGATCTGCTCGAGCGTTGGCAGCAGCAGTTGCCGCCGGACAGCCCGAACTACTTCCTGTTGAACCTGACCGAAGCGCAGGTGCCTCAGGTGAAAACCTTCCTGCAACAGCATCAAATCAAGCCAGAAACCTACTACCCGATTGTCCGTGTACGCCTGACCGAGATTAACCAGCAGGTGGCGACCGAGCGGGTGCATGAGGACGATCCGGGTGGCGAGGCGGTGAATCGTGAGCTGAACTTGACCTGGCTGGCAGATTTGCCAGCGCACAATCCGCTGCTGGCCGGTAGTTGGCCGCCGAAAGTCGGCGAGGTGTCGATGGATCAGGGCATTGCCGGGCGGCTTAAGATCAAACTGGGTGATACGCTGACCTTCAGCGGCGATACTCAGTCGTTCAGCGCCAAGGTCACCAGCCTGCGTCAGGTGGATTGGGAAAGCCTGAAGCCGAACTTTTACTTCATCTTCCCGCCGGGTGCGCTGGACGGCCAACCGCAAACCTGGCTCACCAGTTTCCGCTACGACGGGGATGGCCAGATGCTGACCCAGCTTAATCGTCAGTTCCCGACGCTCAGCCTGCTGGACATAGGTTCGATCCTCAAACAGGTGGGTGGCGTACTGCAGCAGGTGAGCCGCGCACTGGAAGTGATGGTGGTGCTGGTGGTGCTCTGTGGCGGCCTGTTGCTGATGGCGCAGGTGCAGGTAGGTATGCGTCAGCGACGTCAGGAACTGGTGGTGTATCGCACGCTGGGTGCCAGCAAGCGCCTGTTGCGCAGCACGCTGTGGTGTGAGTTTGCCCTGCTGGGGCTGGTGGCGGGCATTGCCGCCGCGGTGGGCGCGGAAGCGGCGCTGTGGTTGCTGCAGAGCCAGGTGTTTGACTTCCCATGGGCACCCACGCCGGTATTGTGGTGGGCACTGCCGTTACTCAGCGCGCTGTTGTTGTCACTGTGTGGCGGTTGGCTGGGCGTGCGCTTGCTGCGCGGACAGGCGCTGTTCCGCAGCTACGAGGGTTAACTCAACGTGATATCAGGCTGGCCCAAGTGACAGGGCCGGTCATAACCACAATAAGCACTGCCCCCCACGCGTTCCAGTTCTTCGCTTACCCCCCGTATTTATCCCCAACTCCAGCGCTTTCGGCCAGGGCACTTCGACGTCCTGAGTGTGAAATCGGTTACACTTAATGTTCGGTTTACTAAAACAGACATCAAAAATGAGGGTAAAGGGAAGTTACCAATATCGTCATTTCAACTCCACGATCTGGCAAATTATCACATTAAATCAATGTATTTAAGTCTTTTCAGGGTTATGGTTTTGCTTTTTTTGTGATAATTAAATTATGTAATCGTTTCCACTAATGTGATCGCACTCACTTCTCTCCGGCGGATTGCCTCCTATCATAACGGCAACTTAAGAACGTTATCGATTGGAGGCAGTATGAGTACTACCGTCAAAGTGTCGGCGGCTGAGAAAAGCCAAAGCAATGCAGGCATGACTTTTTTCGTCTGTTTTTTAGCCGCACTGGCCGGGCTGCTGTTTGGTCTGGATATCGGCGTTATTGCGGGGGCTCTGCCGTTTATCACTGATTCGTTTCATATGACCAGTTCCCAGCAAGAGTGGGTGGTCAGCTCAATGATGTTTGGGGCCGCGGTCGGTGCCGTGGGCAGCGGTTGGATGAACTTCCGTATCGGGCGTAAATACAGCCTGATGATTGGCGCAGTGCTGTTCGTGCTGGGCTCGTTGTGCTCAGCGGCGGCACCTAACGTTGAAGTCTTGCTGCTGTCGCGTATTCTACTCGGGCTGGCGGTGGGGGTCGCATCCTATACGGCGCCCATTTATCTGTCTGAAATCGCGCCGGAAAAAATTCGCGGCAGCATGATTTCGATGTATCAGCTGATGATTACCATCGGCATTCTGGCGGCCTACCTGTCGGATACCGCATTCAGTTACACCGGCGCCTGGCGTTGGATGCTGGGGGTGATTACCATTCCAGCCGTACTGCTGCTGGTCGGGGTGTTTTTCCTGCCGGATAGTCCACGCTGGCTGGCTTCGCGTAACCGTCATGAACAGGCGCGTCAGGTCTTGGAGAAACTGCGTGATAGCAGTGCTCAGGCGCAGCATGAACTGAACGAAATTCGTGAAAGCCTCAAGCTGAAACAAAGCGGCTGGTCACTGTTTAAAGACAATAAGAACTTCCGCCGTGCCGTTTTTCTCGGCGTCCTGCTACAGGTGATGCAACAGTTCACCGGCATGAACGTTATCATGTATTACGCACCGAAGATCTTTGGTCTGGCGGGCTTTGCCAGTACCGCCCAGCAGATGTGGGGGACGGTGATTGTGGGTTTGGTCAACGTACTGGCCACCTTTATCGCCATTGGCCTGGTTGACCGCTGGGGCCGCAAACCGACGCTGACGCTGGGCTTTATCGTCATGGCAGTGGGCATGGGGGCGCTGGGGACGATGATGCATGTGGGGATGAATTCACCGACCGAGCAATACTTCGCCATTATCATGCTGCTGATGTTTATTGTCGGTTTTGCCATGAGTGCCGGTCCGCTGATTTGGGTGCTGTGTTCCGAGATCCAACCGCTGAAAGGTCGTGACTTTGGCATCACCTGTTCCACCGCCACCAACTGGATCGCCAATATGATCGTCGGGGCGACGTTCCTGACCATGCTGAATTCGCTGGGCAGCGCTTATACCTTCTGGGTCTACGCGGCGCTCAACCTGGTGTTTATCTTCATCACGCTGGCGTTGATCCCGGAAACGAAAAATATCTCTCTGGAACATATCGAACGCAATCTGATGGCCGGCAAACCGTTACGCAACATTGGTTCACGCTGAGCGGTTAACCAGGCACACGAGACCCGCGGATACGGCGGGTTTTCGCTCCTGATACTGAATAAGGGGAAGTGAAGTTATGACGATTCTGGTAACCGGCGGCGCGGGCTACATTGGTTCACATACGGTACTGGCGCTGCTGGAACGTGGTGAAGATGTGGTGGTGCTGGATAATTTGGTCAATGCGTCCGAAGAGTCTTTACGGCGCGTGGAACAACTGACGGGCAGGGCTGCGACGTTCTATCAGGGAGATGTGCAGGATGCCGGTTGCCTGAAGCGCATCTTTGAGGAAAACAGAGTTGCCTCGGTGATCCACTTTGCCGGTCTGAAGGCGGTGGGGGAATCCACCCAAAAACCCCTGGAGTATTATCAGAACAACGTGGCGGGGACGCTGGTGCTGCTGGAGGCGATGCGCGAGGCGGGAGTCCATCAGTTTATCTTCAGCTCCTCCGCCACGGTGTACGGAGAACATGCCCCGGTGCCTTATCGGGAAGATATGCCGATCGGTGGCACCACCAGCCCCTACGGCACTTCCAAATGGATGGTTGAACAGATCCTGCAGGATTTTGCCAAGGCCGAACCGGCATTTTCGATTATCGCGCTGCGCTACTTTAATCCGGTGGGTGCCCACGAGTCTGGCCTGATTGGCGAAGATCCGAGCGGCATTCCCAATAACCTGCTGCCTTATATTGCGCAGGTGGCGATTGGCCAGCGGGAAAGCCTGAGCGTGTTCGGCGGCGACTACCCAACCAAAGACGGCACGGGCGTGCGTGATTATATCCACGTGATGGACGTGGCGCAGGGCCATCTGGCGGCGATGGATCATTTAGCTAAGATGGTCGGTTTTAAAGCCTATAACCTCGGTTCCGGGGTCGGCTACTCGGTGCTGGAAATGGTGCAGGCGTTTGAAAAGGCCTCGGGCGTTGCCATTCCTTATCAGATCCTACCGCGCCGCGCAGGCGACTTGCCTGCCTTCTGGGCCGATGCCGGGCTGGCGAAACAGGAACTGGGTTGGCAGGTGCAACGCGGGCTAGACGTGATGATGCGCGATACCTGGAACTGGCAGAGTAAAAATCCGCAGGGCTATCGCCGCTAGCTTTTCATCGGCAATAAAAAAGGGTTCAGCTCTATGAGTTGAACCCTTTGTTTTTGGCGCGGCGTAATACTTAAGCCAGCTTTTGCTGTGCCCAGGCCAGACCGCTTTGGTATTCGGTTGGTAGCAATGGTGCCAGTGCCTGTAACGTCTGCTGCAATGCAGAGGCGTCAGGATCGTTCAGGTTCAGGTGCCCGACCTTACGGCCTTCACGCACCTCTTTCTCGTACCAGTGCAGATGCACCAGCGGCAGCGCCAGCCACTGCGGATCCACTGCGGTACCGATCAGGTTGACCATCACCGACGGGGTGCTCACTACCGGCTTCGGCAGCGGCAGGGCGAGAATGGCGCGCAGATGCAGTTCGAACTGGCTGATGGACGCGCCGTTCTGCGTCCAGTGACCGCTGTTGTGCACCCGGGGGGCCAGCTCGTTAATCAACAGACGATCGCCAACGATAAAGCACTCCATCGCCATCACGCCGACGTAGTTTAGCTCATCAAGGATGGCCGTCAGCATTTGCTCCGCCTGCTGTTGCAGCGCAGGGTTGGGCAGCGGTAACGCCACGCTGGTGCGCAGAATGCCTTCTTCATGCAGGTTATGGGTCAGTGGATAGAACACCGATTGGCCATCATGCCCGCGAGCACCAACCAGCGAGACCTCACCGGAGAAGTTAATGCCCTGCTCAACGATACATTCACCATAGGCATCGGCCGGCAGTTCGGCTTCCTGGCCTGGACGCAGACGCCACTGGCCGCGGCCGTCATACCCGCCAACACGGCGTTTAACGATCGCCAGTTCGCCAAGGGCAGCAAACACCTGTGGCCATTCGGCGGTATCGGCCAGCAACTGCCACGGTGCGGTAGCCAGGCCAAGCTGATCGAGCAACTGTTTTTGCGTCAGGCGGTCCGCCAGACGTGGGAAGATATCGCGGTTGACGAAGCTGTTATGGGTCGCCAGTTCGCGCGTCAGCGCGGTTTCCGGCCAGCGTTCGATTTCAGCGGTGATCACGCTGTTCTGGTAGGGCACGGCTTCCGGTTCGGCGTCGAGGCCAACCGGATACACGGCGATGCCCAGCGGCTCACCGGCCTGGCGCAGCATGCGCCCTAACTGGCCGTTGCCCAGTACGCAAACCGGCTTCATGCTTCCTCCCGCGGATCCGGGTTGTTCAGAACGTCGTCAGTCTGTGCCTGACGCCAGTCGGCCAGGCGTTGTGCCAGCGCGGTGTCGTGCAGCGCCAGAATTTGCGCCGCCAGCAGTGCGGCATTGGCAGCACCCGCTTTGCCGATCGCCAAAGTACCGACGGGAATGCCACGCGGCATTTGCACGATCGAATACAGGCTGTCTACACCGCTCAGGGCGGCGCTTTGGACCGGAACACCCAGCACCGGAACCAGCGTTTTCGCCGCCAGCATGCCTGGCAGATGCGCAGCACCGCCCGCACCGGCAATGATCACGTCAAAACCGTTTGCCGTCGCCTGTTCGGCGAAGCTGAACAGCTTGTCTGGCGTGCGATGAGCGGAAACGACTTCGACATGGAACGGGACATCGAGCGAGGTCAGGACGTCGGCCGCAAACTGCATGGTGGCCCAGTCACTTTTCGATCCCATTACAATTGCGATTTTGACCCCAGCGTGGGTGGCTGAAGCGGCGTTGGCTCCCATGGGTGTAAGGCTCCTGTGATTGTACAAACGACGGCCGGTTGCCTGCGGCGGGAGGCCGAATGAGGGCGTAGAGCATACCATGAGCGCACGGCGAGGAAAACGGTTGCGTCGCCGGTTTTCATCGTCAAAAGGGTGAATTTTTTTACCTGTGCGACAAGTCAGGAACTTAGAACGGGAACTGGATCAGTTCGACGGCGTCGGCGCTGACTTTGATCATTGAGCCTTCGACGTGCCAGGCACCCAGCACCACGCGGTGGGCCTTGCCGTTGCTCAATGCCAATTCATGCACCGCCGGGCGGTGAGTGTGGCCGTGGATCATCCAGTGAACCTGGTGGCACAGCATTGCCTGCTCAACCGCTTGCGGGTTGACGTCCATAATCGATTCTGACTTGTACTGGTTGCTCTGCTGGCTGCGGGCCCGCATTTTGGCAGCGATCTTCAGTCGCCAGCGTAGCGGCATCGCCAGAAACAGTTTTTGGATCAGGGGATTGTGCACTTTGCGACGGAACTGTTGGTAGGCCTGATCGTCGGTACACAGCGTGTCGCCATGCAGGATCAGGATTTTTCGGCCATACAGATCCAGCACTTTTTCTTCCGGCAGCAGTTGCATGCCGCTGGCGCGGGCAAAGCGTTTGCCGACCAGAAAATCACGGTTGCCGTGGATAAAGTAGCAGGGGACGCCAGTCTGTTGCAGCGCCTTCAGGGCCGCGGCGATTTCGCCGTGCAGCGGCTCGGGATCGTCATCACCGATCCAGGCTTCAAACAGGTCGCCAAGAATGTACAGGGCGTCGGCGTGGGGAGCATCTTGCCGCAAAAAACGCAGAAAACCGGCAGTGATTGCCGGTTCCTGTGCGCTTAAATGCAGATCTGCGATGAACAGCGTGTTCATGCAGCCGCGATTACTCGCTGACGGTAACGCTAGTGACGATCACGTCTTCTACCGGTACGTCCTGGTGCATGCCGCTACGGCCAGTTTTCACCGCTTTGATCTTGTTAACCACGTCCATGCCTTCAGACACTTCAGCAAATACGCAGTAGCCCCAGCCCTGCGCGTTTTCGCCGCGGAAGTTCAGGAAGTCGTTGTCAGCCACGTTGATGAAGAACTGTGCGGTCGCAGAGTGTGGATCGTTGGTACGAGCCATTGCCAGGGTGCCGATGGTGTTTTTCAGACCGTTGTTGGCTTCGTTCTTGATGGTCGCTTTGGTGTCTTTCTGGGTCATACCAGGTTCGAAACCGCCGCCCTGAACCATAAAGCCATTGATAACACGGTGGAAAATGGTGTTATCGTAGAAACCTGCACGGCAATAGTTCAGGAAGTTTTCAACGGTAACCGGCGCTTTGTCAGCAAAGGTGTTGATAACGATATCGCCGTGATTAGTGTGGAAAGTAACCATAGTTTTAGTCCTAACAAGATGAATTGAGATGTCACAGGGATCGAGTGAACAATCAGACCGCCGTTATAACATATCTCCTTTAATCAGTCAGCAGCGGCTAAACCGCATGCCGACTGTGGTAAACCGAGATTTGTTATATTATAACGTTGAAGGCGATCGCTGATTTCTCACCGTTTTCCACCTCTCAGCTTAGCAAACCGCGGCCTTAACCTTGCATTAGATCAGGCTTCGGGTTTCAATACGCTGCTGGGTGAATCGCCTAATTACTATTTTTGTTATCACGCACACCACGGAATGTCCCGATGCTAAAGATTTTTAATACCCTGAGTCGTCAAAAAGAGGAATTTAAACCCATTCATGCCGGTAAAGTGGGCATGTACGTGTGCGGGGTAACCATCTATGACCTGTGTCATATCGGCCACGGGCGTACCTTTGTTGCTTTCGACGTAGTGGCGCGTTATTTACGCTACCTCGGTTATTCGCTGAACTACGTGCGTAACGTTACCGACGTTGACGATAAAATTATCCGCCGCGCGACAGAGAATGGCGAAAGCTGCGATCAACTGACCACGCGCATGCTGGCAGAGATGCACGCCGATTTCGACTCCCTGCTGATTGAACGCCCGGACATCGAACCGCGTGCTACCCAGCATATTGCCGAGATCATTGAGATCACCCAGCGCCTGATCGAGCGCGATCACGCTTATGTGGCCAGCAACGGCGATGTGATGTTCTCCATCGACAGCGATCCGCAATACGGCTTGTTGTCACGCCAGGATCTGGATCAGTTGCAGGCCGGTGCACGCGTAGAAATCGACGACGTGAAACGCAACCCGATGGATTTCGTGCTGTGGAAAATGTCCAAGCCGGGCGAACCGAGCTGGGAATCGCCATGGGGCGCAGGCCGTCCGGGTTGGCACATTGAATGTTCTGCCATGAACTGCAAGCAATTGGGCACTCATTTTGACATCCACGGCGGCGGTTCCGATCTGATGTTCCCGCACCACGAGAACGAAATTGCCCAGTCGAGCTGTGCGCACGATGGCCCTTACGTCAACTACTGGATGCACTCCGGTATGGTGATGATCGACAAAGAAAAAATGTCGAAATCGCTGGATAACTTCTTCACCATCCGCGACGTGCTGGGCTACTACGACGCCGAAACTGTGCGTTACTTCCTGATGTCTGGCCACTATCGTAGCCAACTGAACTACAGCGAAGAGAACCTGAAGCAGGCGCGTACTGCCCTGGAACGTCTGTACACCGCGCTGCGTGGTACCTACGCCAACGCTCAACCGGCCGGTGGCGAAGTGTTCGAAGCTCGCTTCCGCGAGGCAATGGACGACGACTTCAATACGCCAGAAGCTTACTCAGCGCTGTTTGATTTGGCGCGTGAGGTTAACCGCCTGAAGGCTGAAGATCTGACGGCAGCCAACGGGCTGGCGGCGGAACTGCGCAAGCTGGCGAAGGTGTTGGGCTTGTTGCAGCAAGAACCGGAGCTGTTCCTGCAGGGCGGCGCACAGGCTGACGACGGTGAAGTGGCGGAGATCGAAGCCTTGATCAAACAGCGCAACGACGCGCGCAAAGCCAAAGATTGGGCGCTGGCGGATGCCGCGCGCGACCGCTTGAATGAGATGAACATCGTGCTGGAAGATGGCCCACAGGGTACCACCTGGCGCCGTAAGTAATTCGCTTTAGGCTGACAAACAAAAAAGGCGCTGAGTTAACCCTCAGCGCCTTTTTCTATGGAGCACGGCTTACGGCTTAACGACAACCTTGCCGCCGTTATACTCGACTACCTGATCGGCAACGATTTTGCAGCGCTTACGCGTTTCTACTTTGCCGTTCACTTTCACCTGCCCATCGGCGATGACTTCTTTGGCGCCGCCGCCGCTTTCACACCAGCCCTGGAATTTGAGCAGGTCGCACAGTTCGACGTGCGGGTGATTATCCAGATTAAAAGTTTCCATACTGCCTTACTTATTTAGGTTGAACGTCGTGATAAACCTCGCAGGCCTGCAAGGTATTTTGGATCAGTGTAGCAACGGTCATTGGGCCAACGCCACCCGGAACCGGAGTAATGTAGGCTGCGCGCTCGCTGGCGGCTTCAAAATCTACGTCGCCGACTACTTTACCACTTTCCAGGCGGTTAATGCCGACATCCACCACGATCGCACCCGGTTTGATCCAATCACCCGGAATAAAGCCCGGTTTACCGACCGCAACCACCAGCAGATCGGCGTTTTCGACGTGATGACGAAGATTTTTGGTGAACCGGTGGGTCACGGTGGTGGTGCAACCGGCCAGCAGCAGCTCCATGCTCATCGGGCGGCCGACGATGTTGGACGCGCCAACCACGACGGCATTCAGGCCATAGGTATCGATGTTATAGCGCTCGAGCAGGGTGACGATGCCGCGTGGGGTGCAGGGACGCAGTTTAGGCGAGCGCTGGCACAGGCGACCGACGTTGTACGGATGGAAACCGTCGACGTCTTTATCCGGATGAATACGTTCCAGCACTTTGACGTTATCGATGCCGGCAGGCAGCGGCAACTGCACTAAAATACCGTCGATCTCGCCGTCGGTATTCAGTTGATCGATCAGCGCCAGCAGTTCGGCCTCACTGGTGGTGGCAGGCAAATCATAGGAGCGGGAGAGGAAACCCACTTCATCACAGGCGCGGCGTTTGCTGGCGACATAAATCTGTGAGGCCGGGTTTTCGCCAACCAGTACGACTGCCAGGCCCGGCGCGCGTTTACCGGCAGCCAGACGTTGTTTAACTTGCTCAGCCACTTCGTTTCTAACCTGCTGCGCAATCGTTTTACCATCAATAATCTTTGCTGACATCAGTGAGGAAATCCATCAATTAAGAAAAGCGGGGATGGTGCTATTTTGTCAGAAGCGGAGCGCGCTGTCAGGCGCTGAATCGTGTTCGACGCCGTTTGCCTGGCATGATTTACGTTTTTTTATGCCAACAGAATGATCCGCTACATCTTTTTACCGCCCGGTACCGAGCCGAACTCAAGATAAATAACGATGTTAACTTCATAGCGATATCTGTAATGGCTGAAAAAACACCATAAAGCACGGCTACAGCCGTAACGTCATGAAAAGGCATTGACTCAGTAACCCCTGACCGTATAATCCCCTCCCGCAACCCTCGGTTGCCGCATCCCAATGCGCCCTTAGCTCAGTTGGATAGAGCAACGGCCTTCTAAGCCGTAGGTCACAGGTTCGAGCCCTGTAGGGCGTACCATTTAGATTCAACGAATTAAGCTTCTTCCTCAACAGCTACATTTCCCAAAAGTGTCAGATTAGTGACATTGTCCGCCAAGACTTCGTCAATTTTTTCTCGTATGTTCGGTTAAATGATATGGGGAAACGGGGCAGCTCTCCAAAAGTAGCAATCAGTAGACCTGAAACTGGGGGACGGAAAAGTCTGGGAATATCCCCCCAAAAAAGAAGATCAGGGACGCAAGTAATGTTTCAAAAAAGTCACCCCATCTTTTAATCCAGCCATGCCTGCCGGATGGGTGGTGGTATCTTTAAAGAATTGAATAAAGCCATGCTCAGCATTTTTATACACGTTAACCAGGGTTGTTACTCCCGCATGGTTTAAAACATCGCCCAACTGTATACATCCATCGTAAAGTGGATCATTGTCACCTACGGATATAAGTGTCGGGGAAAGGTGATGGTGATTTCCATATAATGGTGAAACGAGCGGATCGTTTATTGCCATCCCTTCAGGGAGGTAACAGCTTGCCACAAATTTCATAATGTCAGTAGTAGGGAAATTAGTTTCACCAAATGCGGCGAAGGATGGCGTGTCAAAATCGAAACTGGCACTGGGATACATCAACCACTGTGCACAAATGGGTGGACCTTTACGATCACGGGTGAGGGCATTCACCACTATAGCTATTGTCGCTCCCGCGCTGTCGCCGGTTACTGCAATAGCATTGCGGTCGATCTGCAACGTCTCTGCCTGCTGATGTAACCATTGTAAGGCTGCATAGCTATCTTCAATCCCTATTGGGGCGGGAAACTCTGGGGCTAGACGGTAGTCAATTGCCAGCACGACAGCACCGAATTTATTGGCCAGGGCGCGGCAAAGTACATCATGAGTATCTAAATCGCCCGAGACCCAGCCACCACCATGAATAAACAGAATTGCAGGTTTAAGTGTGTTTTCTTTTTGTGCAGGGACATACAATCGTGCAGGCATATCATATTCAGGTGAGGTGGGAATAACTATTTCTGACAGGGTTTCTACCCAATCTGGCTCACCGGCAGTCGGGATCAGTTGACGATAATCACTCCGCATTTCTAAAACTCGTTCGATTTTCTTGTCCATTAAATTGCTACTCCTATCCGTTTATCGAAACGTCCCTAAAAAAGGAATGTTGTCTTTTGCCGATTATTTTTTCCCTACCTGAAATGCTGCCACATCGGTTCTGTTCTGGATAACCCACTCACCACTGGCACGGAATGATGCCGCAGAGGCATAAGTATCTTCCATGAACTGAAAATATACGATTTTACTGTTTTCTACTTTAGCCTTGATCGAAAAGGGGGAGGTAAACTGGTGGCCCAGAGCGACAGAGGTGTAAGTAAATTGCCCAAATACGGCCACTGTATCGCCCTCTGCAAGGATATCTGTGATATCAAAGGCATCAACATTCCAGTAGGTCCCAACATTGACGAAGGTATCAATATACACTTGACGCCCTTGGGAGGTACCCGCCCAAGGCTCAATCTGTTTTAACTCAGGGTTGTTAAAATTGAGCGAGACATAGGTAGCATTAATATCTACTAATTGATTAGCGGCATTTTCAACTTTATCCTTAGCGGTATTTTCTAAGAATGCCTGGTAATGGTGCCAACTTACTG
>NZ_MCGS01000044.1:4036-4614 GCF_002607755.1 Serratia sp. BW106 | reverse complement strand
TTTAGCCAGAACGGTGGTGATCGCTGCAGTCAGGGTAGTTTTACCGTGGTCAACGTGGCCGATAGTACCGACGTTAACGTGCGGTTTTGTACGTTCAAACTTTTCTTTAGACATCGATTGTCCCTCTAAGACACGGATAAATCGGTGGTATCACCACATCAACCAAGCAGTTGCTTGTTGAATCCAGAACAGAAAGAAAATCAGGGGGCGAGAGAATAAGAAGTGGTGCTGATAGGCAGATTCGAACTGCCGACCTCACCCTTACCAAGGGTGCGCTCTACCAACTGAGCTATATCAGCACATCTTGGAGCGGGCAGTGGGAATCGAACCCACATCATCAGCTTGGAAGGCTGAGGTAATAGCCATTATACGATGCCCGCATCCTGGAACTCGGCTACCTGACTTTTCTGTAGAATTTTTAGGTGGGAGAAGGATTGTTCGTCGCTTTACTCTCACCCTTCGGGCCGGCTACGCAATGGGCTGCACAACTCGAACCTTGCTGAAGGCTTTCGCCTTCCCCTTCCGCAGATTAACCGTTGCGAGTTTATCGCTGGCCGGTTAGTTGCCGAAGGCAAGAT
>NZ_MCGS01000044.1:0-3949 GCF_002607755.1 Serratia sp. BW106 | reverse complement strand
GATTTTAACTACTGTGACTTGATTGGTGCCGGCTACCGGAATCGAACTGGTGACCTACTGATTACAAGTCAGTTGCTCTACCAACTGAGCTAAGCCGGCATCAAGTGCAGCGCATTCTAGGTAGACCGGACGGCCTATGCAACAAAAAAATTGCGTTAGCTGCACTTTCGCTCACAAATTACCCAATTTTGCTTACTGTCTGGCAATTCATACCGTCAGGCGCACAAAGATTCATCAATCACAGTCATCACTCCCTACACTGTAATTGTTCTTTTGCGAGTGTCGTCCACATATTTTACCTGAACAGCAGTTTCCCCCCATTCGGCAAGCTGTGAATTGAAGCAGGAATACGCCGAAATCGACTTCAGCCTACTGCGCGCCGCTTCGCACAATTGACATAAACTCATACTAATCGCCAACTTTTTCGAAAAAAGTCTACGCCAAAAACGAAGCTGTCTATAATATGCAGCTTGTTTCTTATCTGGAGTTGGCGTCCGGCGCCTTTCCCAACCTGCGTTAACAGGCAGAATTTGGCTTATGATAAAAAGAGATCAATCTTTAGCGACGCCCTATCTTCAGTTCGATCGTACCCAGTGGGCTGCGTTGCGAAATTCGGTGCCGCTGACACTGTCAGAAGAAGAAATTGTTAAACTTAAAGGGATTAACGAAGATCTCTCTTTGGAAGAGGTAGCACAGATTTATCTACCGCTATCCCGCTTGTTGAACTTCTATATCAGTTCCAACCTGCGCCGTCAGGCCGTACTTGAGCAATTCCTCGGCACCGATGGGCAAAAAATCCCTTACATTATCGGTATTGCCGGCAGCGTTGCTGTAGGTAAAAGTACCACCGCACGTTTGCTGCAGGCGTTACTTAGCAGTTGGCCGGAACATCGTAGCGTTGAACTGATCACCACCGACGGTTTCCTGCATCCGAATAAGGTGCTGAACGAACGCGGGCTGATGAAGAAAAAAGGCTTTCCACAGTCTTACGATATGCACAGCCTGGTGAAATTCGTTTCTGAAGTGAAGTCCGGTGCCAAGCGTGTGACCGCTCCGGTATATTCCCATCTGATTTATGATGTTGTCCCCGAAGGCAATAAAGTCATCGAACAACCGGATATTCTTATTCTGGAAGGGCTAAACGTATTACAGAGTGGGATGGACTACCCTCACGATCCGCATCGTGTATTCGTGTCTGACTTTGTTGATTTTTCAATATATGTCGATGCGCCTGAAGAACTGCTGCAAAGCTGGTATATCAACAGATTCCTTAAGTTTCGTCAGGGTGCTTTCTCTAATCCCGACTCTTATTTCCATAACTATTCCAAGCTACCTGAGCCAGAGGCTATCAATATAGCCACTCAGCTGTGGAATGAGATTAATGGACTGAATTTACAGGAAAATATCCTCCCCACACGTGAGCGAGCCAGTCTGATAATGACTAAGAGTGCTAATCACGCGGTTGAAAACGTGCGCTTAAGAAAGTAGTTTAATAATAGACAAGGGGCAATCTCGCCCCTTATTAATAATAATTATTCGGCGCTACGCAGAGATATTTCCCCACCGATAAATGGCTTAATCACACCTTCTTGATCGAGTAATAAAGCCCCTTGCTGATCGATGCCGCGTGCAATACCAAAGATCTGTTGTTCGCCGATTAACAGTTTAACCGGCCGATCAATAAAGTTATCCAACGCACGCCAGCGCGCAATAAACGGTGCCAAACCATCAATCTCGAACTGTCGCAGCGATTGACGTAACTCATTGAGTAAAGTGGCGGCCAGTTCATTACGATCGATATTAATCCCCGCTTCCTGCAGGTTTATCCAGCCCTGGTTAATCGCATTCGCATTGGTTTCACGCATCGCCAAATTGATACCTGCGCCAATAACCAATTGCGCTGCATCACCGGTTTTACCCGTTAGTTCAACCAGGATACCCGCTAACTTGCGATCGTTAAGGTATAAGTCGTTTGGCCATTTGACCCTGACCCCTTCCGCACCCAGGCCTTTCAACACCTCAGCCATCACTATACCGATGACCAGACTCAAACCCATTGCTGCTGCAGGCCCCTGATCCAGTCGCCAGAACATTGAGAGATACAGATTGGCACCAAATGGCGAGATCCATTGGCGACCACGACGGCCACGACCAGCCTGTTGATACTCAGCGACACAGGCATCGCCCGATTGCAGGTCGCCAATACGATCCAGCAGATATTGGTTGGTGGAATCCACTACCGGTAGCACGGTGACGCGCTTATCAGCCAGTTGGCTAAGAATACGCTCGACATCCAGTAATTGGATTGGGCCAGGCAAGCTATAACCTTTCCCTGGTACGGTAAATACATCCAGGCCCCACTCACGGATAGTCTGGATATGTTTATTAATGGCTGCACGGCTCATACCCAGCAACTCACCAAGATGCTCACCAGAATGGAAACCACCATCGGCCAGTATTGCAATCAGCTTAAGAGGGACTTTGGTATCCTTCATGAGAGAACCTCTACGGCATTTAACTCACCATCAGTTCCGATAAAGCGAACTTCCGGCTCGAGCCATACGTCGAACTTTTTCGCGACGGTATTACGTACGTGGCGAGCAAGCGCCACCACATCCTGACTAGAAGCGTTATCTACATTAACCAACACAAGCGCTTGTTGATTATGTACCGCTGCACCGCCAATTTGGTGCCCCTTCAGCGCACACTGGTCGATCAACCAACCTGCAGCCAGCTTCACCTGACCATCCTGCTGTGGGTAATGCGGCATGCCAGGATATTCAGTAATCAATATTCTGGCCTTTTCGCTACTGACCAGTGGGTTCTTGAAAAAGCTGCCGGCATTACCCGTTACTTTAGGGTCAGGCAGTTTGCTGCGGCGCATTGCGCATACTGAGTCAAACACCTGACGGGGTGTCACCGTTTCCGGGTCCAGCTTTGTCAGATCGCCATAATTCAGCATCGGCTCCCACTGCTTACTCAGGCGTAGGCCGACACCAACAATGATATGGCCCTTCTGAAAATGATGCTTGAAAATGCTTTCACGGTAGCCAAAGCCACAGTCTGATGCCGCAATGCGATCAATGGCACCAGTATTCAGATCCAGCAGATCAACGTAGTCACATACGCTCTTGAGCTCGATACCATAGGCGCCGATATTCTGAATAGGGGCTGAACCTACCAGGCCGGGGATCAACGCCAGGTTTTCCAGGCCGGGAATGCCGGTTTCCAGAGTGCGACAAACCAAACCATGCCAATTCTCGCCAGAGCTAACGTGGAGAAACCAGGCATCTTTCTCTTCTCTGATGTCGATTCCTTTTAATTGATTGATCATAACCGTACCGGAAAAGTCTTCAAGAAACAGGACGTTACTCCCTTCCCCAAGTACCAGCAGCGGCTCTTGGCGCTTCTGCGTTTTCTGCCAAACCTTGATCATTAATTCGATTGTTTCTGCAATGACCAGATGCGCTGCGTTGACCGGGAGCGCAAAAGTATTGTGTTTTTTTAATGACGCGCTTTCAGTAGACATAACGATAAATACCTATACGGAAATGAACCTTCGCCTAGTCTACTCGATTCGGCTCGCCAGGCTAATATTTGTTTTCATAGATAGAGTTTTTATCTGGATAACATCCACCGAGGGAATATTTCCAATTGTTTTATAAGGTATTTTCTATATAAATTAATGGAGGAATACGAGCCAGACTGGCGTCAACGTGATTAATACCTACATTTCTTTATAAATTAGTCTTATTACTGAGGACTAAAATACTCCATCCAACCTGAGCTATATATATTTAAAGTTATTCATCGTTTTTAAACATTGTTAATATTTATATATTATAGGTAAACAGTTGGATTTTATTCGGGGGTTATTGTGGCGGGGAGTTATCTCGCAGGACACGGCGTAGCTACGTCCGTTCTTTCTTTTCTTTCGCACACAGCAAAA
>NZ_MCGS01000043.1:0-46055 GCF_002607755.1 Serratia sp. BW106 | reverse complement strand
GGTTTTCTGGGCACAAAAAAAGCAGCGCAAATGCGCTGCCTGTTTATCAACTCCCCGCCGAAGGGTTTATTCGTATTCGCTCATCGGTACGCAAGAACAGAACAGGTTACGGTCGCCGTACACGTCATCCAGACGTTTCACGCTCGGCCAGTATTTGTTCTCACGCACACCGGCGATTGGGAACACCGCCAGCTCGCGGCTATAGGCGTGCTGCCAGTCACTGACCAGTTCGGCCTGAATGTGCGGCGCGTTCACTAATGGGTTGTCTTCCAGCGGCCATTCACCTTTCGCCACCCGATCAATCTCGCCGCGGATAGCCAGCATCGCGTCGATAAAGCGATCCAGCTCTGCTTTGCTTTCAGATTCGGTAGGTTCAACCATCAGCGTACCCGCTACCGGGAACGACATGGTCGGCGCATGGAAACCGTAGTCGATCAGACGTTTGGCGATATCCATTTCGCTGATGCCGGTCTCTTCTTTCAACGGACGAATGTCGAGAATACATTCATGCGCCACGCGGTGATCGCGACCGGTATACAGCACCGGGTAAGCGTCTTTCAGACGGGTCGCAATGTAGTTGGCGTTCAGGATCGCCACCTGGCTCGCCTGCTTCAACCCTTCTGCGCCCATCATGCGGATATACATCCAGCTGATTGGCAGAATTGAGGCGCTGCCGAACGGTGCAGCGGAAACTGCGCCCTGCTGGGTGGTCACACCGTCGATCTGCACCACGCTGTGGCCCGGAACGAAAGGTGCCAAATGCGCTTTGACGCCGATTGGCCCCATGCCTGGACCGCCACCGCCGTGTGGGATACAGAAGGTTTTATGCAGGTTAAGGTGTGAGACGTCCGCACCAATGTAACCTGGGGTGGTGATGCCCACCTGAGCATTCATGTTGGCGCCGTCGAGGTACACCTGGCCGCCGAACTGGTGAACGATCTGGCACACTTCACGGATAGTTTCTTCGTACACGCCATGGGTCGACGGGTAAGTCACCATGATACAAGACAGCTCTTCACCCGCTTGCTCGGCCTTGACGCGCAGGTCGTGCAGATCGATGTTGCCATTCTTGTCGCAGGCCACCACTACCACGCTCATGCCCGCCATTTGGGCAGAGGCCGGGTTGGTGCCGTGTGCAGAGCTTGGGATCAGGCAGATATGACGGCCCGCTTCGTTACGGCTTTCATGGTAATGACGGATAGCCAACAGCCCGGCGTATTCACCCTGCGCGCCGGAGTTCGGCTGCATGCAAACCGCGTCGTAGCCGGTCAATTGCACCAGCCACTGTGACAGCTGACCGATCATCTGCTGATAGCCTGCCGCCTGTTCTGGCGGGCAGAACGGGTGCAGCTCAGAGAACTCAGGCCAGGTAATCGGGATCATTTCCGCCGCGGCATTCAGCTTCATGGTGCAAGAACCGAGCGGGATCATCGCCTGGTTGAGCGCCAGATCCTTGCGTTCCAGACGGTGCATATAACGCATCATCTCGGTTTCGCTGTGGTAGCTGTTGAATACCGGGTGAGTCAGGATCGGATCCTGGCGCAACATACCCGCCGGGATCGATTGGCTATTTTTGCTCACCGCCGCGTCCAGCGCGTCGATGTCCAGACCGTGCTCGTCACCCGCCAGCAAGGCGAACAGCGTTTGCACGTCTTCACGTGAGGTCGCCTCGTCCAGCGTGATGCCCACCGCACCGTGAATATCGGTACGCAGGTTGATGCCGAAGCTCAAGGCGCGTTCCAGCACCGCGGCCTTGTCTTTCACTTCCACCGTCAGGGTATCGAACCAGGTTTTGTGACGCAGTTGCAGCCCGGCCTGTTGCAGCCCGGCGGCCAGAATGTCGGTCAGGCGATGGATACGCCCGGCGATACGTTGCAGGCCTTGTGGGCCATGGTACACCGCATATAGGCTGGCGATGTTGGCCAGCAGTACCTGCGAGGTACAGATATTTGAGTTGGCTTTTTCGCGGCGAATATGTTGCTCACGGGTTTGCATCGCCATGCGCAGCGCAGTGTTACCGGCAGCATCGCGAGAAACACCAATGATGCGACCTGGCATCGAACGTTTGAATTCGTCACGGCAGGCGAAGAAGGCCGCGTGTGGGCCACCGTAACCCATCGGCACGCCAAAGCGCTGTGCGGAGCCGAACACCACGTCGGCGCCCTGTTTGCCCGGTGCGGTCAACAGCACCAGTGCCATAATGTCGGCAGCCACGCTGGTACCGATTTTGCGGGTTTTCAGCTCGGCCAGCAGTTTGCTGTAGTCGTGCAGTTCACCGGTGGTACCGACCTGTTGCAGCAGCACGCCAAACACGCCCTGCAGCTCCAGCACTTTCTCGGCTTTATCGACGATCACTTCAAAACCGAAGGTGGCGGCACGGGTACGTACCACGTCCAGCGTTTGAGGATGCACGTCGTCAGCCACGAAGAAACGGTTAGCGTCTTTCAGCTTGCTGGCGCGTTTGGCCAGCGCCATCGCTTCGGCGGCCGCGGTCGCCTCGTCCAGCAATGAAGCCGATGCCAGATCCAGACCGGTCAGATCGAGCGTCACGGTCTGGAAGTTCAACAGCGCCTCAAGGCGGCCCTGCGACACTTCCGGCTGATAAGGGGTATAAGCGGTGTACCAGCCCGGATTTTCCAGCATGTTGCGCAGGATCACCGGCGGTGTCAGCACCGCGCTGTAGCCCATACCGATATAGGATTTGTAGCGCTGATTCTGCGAGGCAATCGCCTTCAGTTCGGCCAGCGCCTGATGTTCAGTAGCCGCATCGCCCACCGGCGGCGGCGCAGGCAGTTGAATGTCTGCCGGCACAATCTGTTGGATCAGCGCGTTGAGCGAGCGTGCGCCCACCGCTTCCAGCAACTGCTGCTGTTGTTCTGCAGAAGAGCCGATATGGCGTTCGATGAACGCACCGCTGTGTTCAAGTTGGCTGAGTGTCTGAGTCATTGCTACAAATTCCTGAATGCTTACGGGGTACGGGATATAGCCTGATCTATAACTAAAACGCCCCGGCCAATGGGCCTGGGGCGTTACAACAGTTACTCGTCGATAGAAGCCTGATACGCACCGGCATCCAGCAGGTTGCCGAGTTCGGCACTGTCAGAAGCCTTGATGCGGAACAGCCAGCCTTCGCCGTACGGGTCACTGTTAACCAGCTCCGGAGAGCTTTCCAGCGCATCGTTGGCAGCGATGATTTCGCCGCTGATAGGTGCATAGATATCGGAAGCGGCTTTCACCGATTCCGCTACTGCGCAGTCTTCGCCAGCGTTAACCGCGGTGCCCACGTCAGGCAGGTCGACAAACACCATGTCGCCCAGCAGTTCCTGCGCGTGTTCGGTAATGCCTACCACGTATTCGCCGTTGCCTGCGTCACGCACCCACTCATGGGATGTTGCGTATTTCAATTCTGTTGGCACATTGCTCATCGCCAGCTACTCCTTCGAAGAAATAAAGAATCAATAAACAAAAAATTAATTAGTCAGTGGCTTACCGGCACGCACAAATCCAGGTTTGGTGACCTTGACCGGCATTTCACGGTTGCGGATCTGAACGATGGCCTGCTCGCCGATACCGGCGGGTACGCGGGCCAGGGCGATGCTGAAGCCCAGGGTCGGTGAGAATGAACCGCTGGTGATCACCCCTTCATGCGTCTGACCTGCTTCATCGGTGAAACGCACCGGCAGCTCATTACGTAATACGCCTTTTTCCGTCATGATCAAGCCGACCAGTTGTTCGGTGCCCACTTCGCGCTGTTTTTCCAACGCTTCACGGCCGATAAACTGACGGTCTTCCGGCAGCCAGGCAATGGTCCAGCCCATGTTGGCAGCCAGCGGCGAAATCCCTTCATCCATCTCTTGCCCGTACAGGTTCATACCCGCTTCCAGGCGCAGGGTGTCACGCGCCCCCAGGCCAGCCGGCTTCACGCCCGCCGCCAGCAGTTTCTGCCAGAAATCGACCACCTGCTCTTTCGGCAGGGCAATTTCATAACCCGCTTCGCCGGTATAACCGGTAGTGGCAATAAACAGATCCCCGGTCTGTACGCCGAAGAACGGCTTCATGCCTTCAACCGCGCTTTTTTGTTCCGGGGTAAATAAGGTGGCGGCGCGCTCTTTGGCCTGTGGGCCCTGCACCGCAACCAGCGCCAGATCGTCACGCACCGTCAGCGCTACGCCGTACGGAGCTGCGTGTTCTTCGATCCAGGCCAGGTCTTTGTCGCGGGTGGCGGAGTTCACCACCAGGCGGAAATAGTCTTCAGTAAGGAAGTAAACGATCAGGTCGTCGATCACACCGCCAGACGCATTCAGCATGCCGGTGTACAAGGCTTTGCCAGGTTGAGTGAGCTTGGCGACGTCATTCGCCAGCAGGTAACGCAGGAACTCGCGGGTGCGGGCACCGCGCAGATCCACAATGGTCATATGGGAGACGTCGAACATACCGGCATCCTGACGCACGGCGTGGTGCTCATCGATCTGGGAGCCGTAATGCAGCGGCATCATCCAGCCATGAAAATCTACCATGCGCGCACCGCACGCCACGTGCTGGTCGTACAGTGGGGTTTGCTTTGCCATCTTTTCCCTCATTTCACTCAGAAGCTGAAGATAGGGTGCTGCTACGCAATACATCAGATAATGGCTCGCGGCCGGATTGCGTGGCGCACTGACTGCCCAACAGAAACGCTGCGCCGAACGTGCAAAAACTGCGGCTAACCGCCGCGACGCAAACGATACCTTTGTCCTGACGTTATCACCGAACGACCCCATTAACCATAAGTTAAAATAGGCTTGGCGTCGCTCAGGGCCAGTAAAATGCCGGGCTAGTGTGCAGAGTTTTTGACTGGAAAAATGCGCTTTAAGGCACAAAACCAACAATTAAAGCACCAAAAATCCGAAGTTATATAACAAACCCAAGGCCGGATACGGAATTTCGACTTTTGATAACCGAACATGGAATTAGAAAAACTAATGGCAAAACCGGCCTGGAATTAGATTATTTCAAATGAAGGGTTATATAAGAAAAAGCTATGGGTATAAGGCGCAGGGCTGCGCCTTTGAGAATCGATGATATCGCGGGGAAAATGAGGCAGAGAGGCCTGACGACCTCTCTCAGGCTGCCGTCAGGCCAGCCATTCCGGCAGGTCATTCAGGCCCATCGCCTGACGCACCAGCTTGGGCTTCACGCCCGGCAAGCTGTCGGCCAGGCGCAGCCCGACATCACGCAACAGTTTCTTCGCCGGGTGGTTACCATCAAACAGTTCGCGGAACCCTTGCATGCTGGCCAGCATCACCGCAGCACCGTGTTTGCGACGGCGTTCGTAGCGGCGCAGATACAGGTGTTGACCAATATCCTTGCCCTGACGTTGCAGACGGCGCAGTTCGGCGATCAGCTCTGCCACATCCATAAAGCCCAGATTCACCCCCTGCCCGGCCAGCGGATGCACGGTATGCGCCGCATCGCCCACCAGCGCCAGACGGTGCGCGGCAAAGTTGCGGGCATAACGCCCGGTCAGTGGGAAGGTCTGACGTTCACTTTCCAGGGTGCAGGCACCGAGGCGCAGGTCAAAAGCCATCGCCAGCTCACGGTTAAACTGCTCCGGCTCCAGTTGCTTCAGGCGTTCAGCCTCCTCCGGTGCCACCGACCAGACGATCGAGCTTAAATGCGGATCGCTGAACGGCAGAAACGCCAGAATGCCATCGCCGTGGAACACCTGACGCGCCGTCGCCAAATGCGGCTCTTCGGTGCGGATCGTGGCCACCAGCGCATGGTGGCGGTAATCCCAGAAGGTCAGCGGGATATCGGCATGCTGACGTAGCCAGGAATGGGCACCATCGGCCCCAATCACCAGTCGGGCGGTCAGCATGCGGCCGTCTTCCAGAGTGATGAAAGCGTCGTTCTCGCCCCAGGCCACCTGCTTGAGCGCCGCAGGCGTCATCAGCGTGACGTCGCTCAGGCTTTCCGCCCGCTTCCACAACGCCTGCTGGATCACCGAGTTTTCGATGATATGGCCAAGATGATTAAAACCGCATTCGTCACCACGAAAGGCTATTTTGCCGAAGCTGTCGCGATCCCAGACTTCCATGGCGTTATAGGCGCTGGCGCGCAGGGAGAGGATCTCGTCCCACACGCCAATGTGCTGCAGCAGGCGCTCGCTGGCGGCATTGATGGCGGAAACGCGCAGTTCCGGCTGTGGTTGCGGCGGCGTCATATCCGGTTGCTGCTGTTCCAACACTGCAACGCGCAGACCGCTGCCCTGCAAACCACAGGCCAATGCCAACCCCACCATACCGCCGCCGGCGATAACCACGTCAAATGATTGCATGCTGCTTAATTTCCTTAAATGACTCGCTGTGCCATTGCCCAGCGCTTTGGGCACAGCATGCTGCGCCTGTGCTTATACACCGCTTAGCGATCCACCCAGCCCAAAGTACGTTTGGCAAAGGCGTCCCGCACCGACGGTAACTGGGCCATCGCCATCAGACCCAGATTACGACCGACCACCAGGGGGTCGTAGCGATTGGCAAACAGCCGGATCAGGCCGTCTGTCACACCAATGGTAGCCTGCTGATCTTGCTGTCGCCGTTGTTGATAACGCCCCAACAGCGCATAGCCACCGGGATCTTCTCCGGCCTGCTGCGCCTCGGCCAGCGTTTCCGCCAGCGACATCACGTCACGCAGGCCAAGATTGAACCCCTGCCCGGCGATCGGATGCAGCGTCTGTGCGGCATTGCCCACCAGTGCCAGCCGGTGGCTGACATGCTGATTGGCGGTCAGCAGGCTGAGCGGGTAGCTGTGGCGTTTGCCGGCGCGAAGAATACGCCCCAGACGCCAGCCAAACGCCTGCTGCAATTCACTGATAAAACGCTCATCGTCCCATCCGTCGACCTGCTCG
This sequence comes from Serratia sp. BW106, assembly GCF_002607755.1. NCBI lineage: Bacteria > Pseudomonadati > Pseudomonadota > Gammaproteobacteria > Enterobacterales > Yersiniaceae > Serratia > Serratia sp. BW106. The sequence continues at coordinate 39,169 of NZ_MCGS01000043.1, read as the reverse complement.
CGATCTTCACGCGCATGGCACCACACCAGTGAGCTGCGCCCCTGAGACATCGGCAGTAAAGCCAAGGGCCCGTGACGGGTGAAGCGTTCAAAAGCGCGCCCCTGTGGATGCTCTGCAGTGGTGACGTTGGCAATGGTAGCAAACTGCGGATAGTCACTTTGCTGCCACTGCAGATTACAGGCCTGTGCCAGCGCCGAACGTGAGCCGTCCGCCGCCACCAGCAGTTGCCCGCTGATACGCTGACCGTTATCCAGCAGTACTTCGGCCTGCTCTGCTGTACGCACCACATCGACCACCCGGGCCGGACAGTGCAACGTCACACCCGGTGCCTTGGCCAGCAGCGCAAACAACCGTTGACCGGCATCGTGCAGCTCAATCACCTGCCCCAACGCATCGACCTGGTAATCCTGCGCGTGCAAATTAACAAACCCGGCATGACCGCGATCGCTAACGTGCACCTGGGTAATGGCCGTCGCACAGTCGCGCAGCGCCGGCCAAACGCCAATGCGCGTCAACTGCTGACAGGTGCCCTGCGCCAAGGCAATGGCGCGGGCGTCAAATCCCGGATGGCTGCGGTCGTCCGGTCGGGTCGCTTCGACCAGGTCAACCGCCAATCTTCCCTGAGTCAGCGAGGAAATGGCCAGCGCCAAAGTCGCCCCCGCCATACCGCCGCCAACGATGATTACACTCATGCTGTTACCTTGCCGCCGCCATCAGTGCTTCGATGGCATCTGCGTCTTTCACTACGCTGGCCGTCAGATTCTCAATGCCGGTGGCGGTGATCAGGATGTCGTCTTCAATACGAATGCCCATGCCACGATATTCTTCCGGCACATCAGCATTCGGCGCAATGTACAGCCCCGGTTCGACGGTCAGCACCATGCCCGGTTCCAACGTACGGTCGCGATCTGGCGTACCGTAATGGCCGACATCATGCACATCCAGCCCCAGCCAGTGACCCAGGCCATGCATGTAGAACGGACGATGTGCCTGTTCGGCAATCAGCTGCTCGACTTCGCCTTTCAGGATCCCCAATTCCACCATCCCGGTAATCATGATGCGTACGACTTCATCGTTGACCACGCGGATGCTGATGCCCGGTTTGAACATCTCCAGCGCCCGTTGCAACGACGCCAACACGATGTCATACACTGCGCGCTGCGGTCGGCTGAATTTGCCGTTGACCGGGAAGGTGCGGGAGATGTCGCCAGCATAGCCTTTGTACTCGCAACCGGCGTCGATCAGCACCAAATCGCCATCGCGCAATTCACTTTCGTTCTCGGTGTAGTGCAGGATACAGGCGTTGTCACCGCCACCGACAATGGTGTTGTAAGACGGGTAGCGGGCACCGAAGCGGGTAAACTCATGATGAATTTCCGCCTCGAGCTGATATTCGAACATGCCGGGACGGCATTTCTGCATTGCACGGGTATGGGCCAGCGCGCTGATCTCACCGGCGCGACGCATAATCACCATCTCTTCCGATGACTTGAACAGACGCATTTCGTGCAGCCACGGACGCCAGTCGGTCAGAGTTGCCGGTGCCTGCAGGTTCTGGCGGAAACCCTTGCGCAGCTTGTCCAGCGCAGCAAACAGGATTTGATCGGCATAGTCGTATTGGCCCTGCGCGTGGTAGATCACGTCCAGGCCATTGAGCAACAGGGGTAATTGGTCGTTGATTTCATCGAACGGCAGCGCGCGGTCCACACCCAGCTTCGCCGGGGCAGCCTCTTGGCCCAGACGGCGGCCAAACCAGGTTTCCGCCGTCAGATCGCGCACCCGGTTGAACAGCACGCTGTGGTTATGCATCTCGTCACTCTTCACCAGAATCAATACCGCGCCCGGCTCGTTGAAGCCGGTCAGGTACCAGAAATCGCTGTTCTGACGGTAAGGATATTCGGTATCTGCACTGCGCGTTGCTTCCGGCGCAGAGAAAATAATCGCCGCGCTGGCCGGAGCCATTTTCGCCAACAGCGCCTGACGGCGGTTGTTGAATTCCTGCTGAGTCATCACCTTCTCCTGAAATCAATCTGCCTGTGCTCACGACCTTAAGGACGTGAAATAGGATGTTTAGTGCAAGGTCGGTTTGGCATTTTCCGGCGCCGTCGGCTTGCGGCGAGTAAATTCGGTGTGGCACAAAATGGCCGCCATCCGCACATACTCCACCACTTCCTCCAGAGAGTGCTCAAGCTCTTCCTGGTCTTCATCTTCTTCATAACCGAGTTGGGCGATGTTACGCAGATCGTCGATCGCCTCACCCAGCTCGTCTTTCACCTGGGCCAGTTTCGGCTGCATCATGCCAAGGCCGAGCAGGAAATGGTTCACCCAGCCGCTCAGCGCGTCGGCGCGATCAAACACGCTGACCGTTTCGCCTTCCGGCATCATCAGTTGGAACATGAAATCGTCGTCTTCCAGCGTTTCACGCGTAATTTCATGAAGTTGCTGAAGCGGCAAGCTTAGCGCCTGCGGGAAGGCTACGCCTTCATTAGTCAGATCATAGACCAGTGATTGCCAGCCGGCGTCACGGCTGCCACCGCACAACAGGCCACTGATCAGGCCGTGCATTTCTGCTGCGGTCAACGCCACCGCTTGCTGGTTAAGGGCAAGGGTCAAAGATTGGTAACTTGGAAATGTATTCTGTATAGACATGCGCATTCGTCATCGTTGGCAGGATAAGTTCGTGTTATGCTACCACCAAGGTCCGTCGCTGTGCCAGATAAGCACGACACCTCAGTGGCTAGTTATAATCGTGATGCGTCAGAATTCACACAGTACCGGCAGGGAACAAAATGAAGCTAAATACGCATTTTGAAACCCTTTTTTGACTGGTAATGTCTGTCGCGGTAGATTACAACCAGGTACTGAAAAAGGGGTTGTATCTTGGTACCGAGGTATATATAGTGGCGCCCGCTTTGGTGGCCCGGTAAGGGTAGACTGGGGCTGGCGCGAAATTTAGGCAGGAAGGTGGCATGTCTGCACAACCGGTAGATATTCAAATTTTTGGTCGCTCTTTAAGAGTCAATTGCCCGCCAGAACAACAAGATGCGTTGAACATGGCAGCGGTCGATCTTAACGAACGGTTGCAAGATCTTAAAGTTCGCACTAGAGTCACAAATACTGAGCAGCTCGTTTTCATTGCAGCATTGAATGTTTGTCACGAACTTGCTCAAGAACGGTTGAAAACCCGTGATTATGCGTCCAATATGGAACAACGCATTCGCATGCTACAACAGACCATTGAACAGGCTTTGCTTGAACAGGGTCGCATCTCTGAACGTCAGGATGCACAATTCGAATAACTTAAGTTGCTGAAATCCTGGATTTCGGCAATGAGTAAAAAATTTCTCTGAGATGTTCGCCAGCGGGCCAGTCCCCTGAGCCGATAATTAGTACCAACAGAATGTGATGATCCGCGATCGGTGTGCATGCTCGGCCCGCCGAGAAGCCTTAAGATTGCGACAGCACGTTCACCTTGAACCATGGGTTCAAGGGTTACAGCCTGCGACGGCATCTCGGAGATTCCCCTTCCTCAGCGGTAAGTGTGCTGACTATGTCTTTTCAAGCCCAGTATGCCCAACAGCGGCAAAACATCCGAAACCAAATCCGTCAACTTCGACGCGCCCTAACACCCGAACAACAAAATAATTTCGCCCTGCAGACGGCTGAACGCATCGCTGCGCATCCGCGCATCCAGGCGGCACAAAGCATTGCGGTGTTTTTGTCGTTCGATGGCGAGCTCGATACCCGTCCGCTGATTGAACGGTTATGGCGGCAAGGCAAACAGGTTTATCTGCCGGTGTTGCACCCGTTTAGCCCCGGCAATCTGCTGTTCCTGCGCTACACCCCGGAGACGCCGCTGGTTAACAACCGCTTCAATATCCTTGAGCCACAGCTCGATGTGCGCAACGTCTTGCCGATCGGCTCACTCGACGTGGTGCTTACGCCACTGGTGGCGTTTGACAGTACGGGTCAGCGTTTGGGGATGGGTGGCGGTTTTTACGATCGCACTCTGCAAAACTGGCAACATCTCGGCCCCTACCCGATCGGGTTGGCACATGACTGCCAGCAGGTGGAACAGCTGCCGGTGGAACATTGGGATATCCCGCTGCCGGAGATCGTTACCCCATCGCAGAATTGGGTATGGCGGATAGCCGAATAGCAAAAGGCCGGATAAATCCGGCCTTGGTTATTACAACGCGTTCAATCAGAGCAGCAAGCGAGCACGGATAGTGCCGGCAATCGCCTTCATACGTTGCAGTGCCGCGTCGGCACGTTCGGTTTCAGCTTCGATGTCGATCACCACGTAGCCGATTTCCGGACCGGTTTGCAGGTACTGCGCGGCGATGTTCACCCCTTCTTCAGCGAAGATCTGGTTAATCTGCGTCAGTACGCCAGGACGGTTTTCATGGATGTGCAGCAGACGGCTGGCATTAGGGCCATGCGCCGGCAGTGACACTTCCGGGAAGTTAACCGCCGACAGCGTCGAACCGTTGTCGGAGTATTTCGCCAGCTTACCGGCCACTTCGTCACCGATGTTCTCCTGCGCTTCCTGAGTCGAACCACCAATGTGCGGGGTCAGGATCACGTTGTCGAACTCGCACAACGGTGAGTTGAACGGCTCACTGTTGGTCGCAGGTTCTTCCGGGAAGACGTCGATCGCCGCACCGGCCAAATGCTTGCTGGCCAATACTTTGCACAGTTCAGGAATATCCACCACGGTACCGCGCGAGGCGTTGATCAGAATTGAGCCCGGCTTCATCAACGCCAGCTCTTCTGCACCCATCATATTCTTGGTCGACAGGGTTTCCGGCACGTGCAGCGTCACTACGTCGCTCATGTTGAGCAAATCGGACAGGTGGCGTACCTGTTGGGCATTGCCCAACGGCAGCTTGTTCTCGATATCGTAGAAGAACACTTTCATGCCCAGGCCTTCGGCCAGGATACCCAACTGGGTGCCGATATGGCCGTAGCCGATAATCCCCAGCTTCTTACCGCGCGCCTCAAACGAGCCCACGGCCAGTTTCTGCCATTCACCGCGGTGTGCCTTGGCGTTGGCGGACGGAATGCCGCGCAGCATCAGCAGCAACTCGCCCAGCACCATTTCGGCCACGGATCGGGTATTAGAGAAAGGTGCGTTAAACACCGGAACGCCGCGCTTGGTCGCCGCCTTCAGATCAACCTGGTTAGTACCGATACAGAAACACCCTACCGCCACCAGCTTTTCTGCAGCGGCGAAAACTTCTTCGGACAGATGCGTACGCGATCGGATGCCGACGAAGTGAGCATCGCGGATCGATGCCTTAAGCGATTCGGTGTCTAACGCACCTTTGTGATATTCAATGTTGGTATATCCGGCTGCCAGCAGATTATCTACCGTGCTCTGATGAACCCCTTCCACCAACAGGAATTTAATCCTGTCTTTCTCCAATGATACTTTTGCCATTTACCCGACCCTATGTTCAGACTTCAGAAGCGGCTGTTGTGAAACAGCACGCATCCAACATAACAAAAATAACGCAGGCGGCAATACAAACGATTGCCCGCCCGTCAGGACAAGGCTCAGCGTTGTTGCTGGTTTCTGGCAGAAAATGCCATAGGGAAAGAAATAGGCAGAAGCTTCGTGGAGCTATCGCTCGTAATGTGACATATGTCACCAAATTTAGCGCTTTTAATAAAAGATATTTTAACCAGTGAATTATGCGGCCCGGTGGGATCCAAGACCGCATACCTGTAGAGGGTTCTACATTATCCGATGACCTTCACGCCATCAGGCGTGCCGACCAGCGCCACGTCGGCGCCACGGTTGGCAAACAGCCCCACGGTCACTACACCGGCGATGCCATTGATTTTATTTTCCAGCGCAATGGCATCGAGAATGCTGAGATTATGCACATCCAGGATCACGTTGCCGTTATCGGTCAGGACATTCTGACGATACTCCGGCAGTCCGCCCAGCTTCACCAGCTCACGCGCCACGTAGGAGCGCGCCATTGGGATCACTTCTACCGGCAGCGGGAATTTACCCAGCACGTCGACCTGCTTGGTGGAGTCGACAATACAGATAAACTTGCGCGCGATGGCAGCAATGATTTTTTCACGCGTCAGCGCAGCGCCGCCGCCTTTGATCATCTGCATCTGGCGGTTGATTTCATCCGCGCCGTCGACATAAATATCCAGCGAATCCACTTCGTTGCTGTCGAACACGTGGATACCGAGGCTTTTCAGCTTGGCAGTGGAGGCGTCGGAGCTGGACACCGCCCCTTCGATCTGGTGTTTGATCGAGCCGAGCGCGTCAATAAAGTGGGCGGCGGTCGAGCCGGTACCCACCCCGACGATGGTGCCCGGGGTCACGTAATCCAGCGCTGCCCAGCCAACCGCTTTTTTCAGTTCATCCTGCGTCATAATATGTCCATTGCCTCTGTACGAAAACGTGTGCGTATTATAGGGTAAATCGCTATTTTTCACTTAGGCAGGATCACACTTCTTCACCCTGAGCCGCATTTTTAGGCGCGCCGCGGCAAGATGGCCCGGTGATTTTCCACCTGTAAAACACCAGAGATGTGGCATAGTGCCAGTATCAATTTACTTTAAGGGATATCTTTCCGATGAAACGCCCAGACTATCGAACGCTACAAGCGCTGGACGCGGTGATCCGTGAGCGTGGCTTTGAGCGCGCCGCGCAAAAACTTTGCATCACACAATCGGCAGTATCCCAGCGCATCAAGCAGTTGGAAAACCTGTTTGGCCAACCGCTGTTGGTGCGTACCGTGCCGCCACGCCCGACCGAACAGGGCCAGAAGCTGCTGGCGCTGCTGCACCAGGTGGAATTGCTGGAAGAAGAGTGGCTGGGCAACGACACCGGTATTGATACGCCGCTGCTGCTGTCGCTGGCGGTTAACGCCGACAGCCTGGCAACCTGGCTGCTGCCGGCGCTGAAGCCGGTGCTGACCGATTCTCCGATCCGTCTGAACCTGCAGGTAGAAGACGAAACCCGGACTCAGGAACGTCTGCGCCGCGGTGAAGTGGTGGGTGCGGTGAGTATCCAGCCTCAGCCACTGCCAAGCTGTCTGGTGGACCAACTGGGCGCGCTGGATTATCTGTTTGTCGCCTCGAAAGGTTTTGCCGAGCGCTACTTCCCGAACGGGGTTACGCGCTCCGCGCTGCTGAAAGCGCCGGCGGTGGCATTCGACCATCTCGACGACATGCACCAGGCTTTCCTGCAGCAGAACTTTGATCTGTCGCCGGGTAGCGTACCCTGCCATATCGTCAACTCATCGGAAGCCTTCGTGCAGTTGGCGCGTCAGGGCACCACCTGCTGTATGATCCCGCATCTGCAGATTGAGAAAGAGTTGGCCTCGGGCGAACTGATCGATCTGACACCGGGCCTGTTCCAGCGCCGCATGCTGTTCTGGCACCGCTTCGCGCCAGAGAGCCGCATGATGCGTAAAGTGACCGATGCCCTGCTGGAGCATGGTCGCCAGGTTCTGCGCCAGGATTAAATAGAAAAGGTTGCTGTTCAGGTTGTTTTTAAGCCCGAGATACCCGGGCCTAGCGCACCGAGGGTGCGCTCTCCCTAATAACGGGCTTTATCAGTAGTCTGAAAGACCCATCTTATACCCTAAATAATTGGAGTTGCATCAAGGCGGCCAAGGCAGGAGTCCCCAGGAGCTTACTCAAGTAAGTAACTGGGGTGACTGCCTGCAGCCAACACAGATGCAGCTTCAAGTATGACGGGTATATTATTGCGCCGCGTTGCGCTGCAACTCAAACACCACATCCACCTGATCGTCAAAGTGAATGCTTTGCTGTTCGTAGGTTTGCGCCGCGTCGCTTTCCGCCGCTGCACCCGCCGATTTATACATGCGTGCTACCGGCATCGGCTGGTAGTTGGCAACGTGATAACGAATGCTGTAAACCGGCCCCAGCTTGGCGTTAAAGCCTTTCGCCAATGAAGCCGCCTGCTGAGTGGCGTTCTCGATGGCTTTCTGACGCGCCTGCTCACGGTAAACGTCCGGTTTCGCCACGCCCAACTCAACGGCGCGGATCTCATTCAGGCCGGATTTCAACGCGCCGTCCAGCAGCTCGTTCAACTTATCCAACTGACGCAGCGTCACCTGCACCTGACGTACCGCACGGTAGCCTTTCAGCACCGATTCACCGGTTTTCAGGTAGTCATATTCCGGCTGGGTGCGCAGGTTGGCGGCGCTGATGTCTTTCTTCTCAATGTTATTTTTCTGCAGGAAATCAAAATATTGCGCTACGCGCTCATCAACCTGCTTTTTCGCCTGTGCGGCGTCTTTGGAAGAGACGCTGACCTCGATCGCCAGGGTGGCGATATCAGGCGTCGCGTCAACGCTGGATGTGCCCGAGGTCACCACGTGTGGCCCTTCCGGCACTTCTGCCGCTTGCAGCGCCAGAGGTAACGTCCCTAATCCAACCATTGCGGCCATAGCCAATGCTTTAAGCTTCACAGTGTCTCCTTGATGACAGGCTGTAACTGATTACCGGCCTTTCTCTACTGAGAACAGCCGGTTCCTTGGCATCAAACGTAGCATATCGCGCGGGCTTTTGAATTCGGATTAGTGACAAATTCTTATAAACCTGCCCCCTGCCAGGCCAACTGCAAAGCGATGCCCCACATCACCACGCCGACCAGCGTATTGATGATGCGCTGCACCATTCGGGTGTTCAGCCAGGGTGCCAGCCAGGAAGCCAGCAGCGCCAGCCCGAAGAACCAAACGATGGAAGCGCTCACCGCCCCCAAGGCAAACCAGGAACGAACATCCGGCGTCAGTTGCCCCCCCAGGCTGCCCAGCACCACAAAGGTATCGAGATAAACGTGCGGATTCAGCCAGGTCACCGCCAGCATGGTGACCACCAGCCGCCAGCGGCTCTGCTTCAATTCCTCAGCGGTTGCCAGTGCCAGTTGCCGGCTGAAGGCAGTGCGAAACGCGCCCCAGCCGTACCACAGCAAAAAGGCGACGCCGCCCCAGGTTACCAACGCCAGCAACAGCGGCGAACGACTCAGCAAGGCGCTGCCGCCGAAAATCCCCCCGCAGATCAGCACGATATCACTCAACGCACACAGCGACGCGACCATCAGGTGGTACTGACGGCGAATGCCCTGATTCATGACAAAAACATTTTGCGGGCCCAGCGGCAGGATCATCGCGGCACTCAGGGCAAAGCCCTGTAAAAAGACAGCTAACATGGTATTCCTCACAGAGAACAAAGCGCCGGGCAGCGGCGCGTATCGGTCAATACGCGCATCATAGGAGGAAAAAATTATTAGGTGAAATTGATATTTCTAATCAACTATCAGCAATGCTAATAATCAGGCCGGAGTAACAAACCCCAGCTCCTGAGAAATGCGCTGCGCGGTCGCCAGCACTGGCTTAATCAGGGCTTTGACGCCAATCTGCTGCAGCTTGGCAGTCGGTAGCGAAACCGACACCGCATAGGGCACCCGTTGCTGAATATCAAACACCGGCGCCGCCACGCAGGACACTCCCAGCTCATTCTCTTCGCGATCCATCGCCATGCCGCGCAGGCGGATATCGGCCAGCTCTTCATACATCTTCGGCAGCTCGGTGATGGTATTGCGCGTTAATGTCTGGATCTCATGCTGATGGGTTTGCCAGTAGCGATCGGGATAATCGCTGTTGCCGTAGGCCATAAAAATCTTGCCCATCGCCGAGCAGTACAGCGGCATATGCTGGCCGATATAGGCACGGGTACGCATCATGCCGGTAGTCGGCTCCAGCTTGTAGATCAAAATGACGTGGTCGTCTTCGCGGCTGGAGAAGTTGACCGTCTCCCCCACTTCCAGATTGAGCTGCTCCAGGTGCGGCGCAGCGACATGGATAATATTCAGCGAGGAAAGCGCCTTCTGACCGATAGAAATAAACTTGGTGGTCAGACGATAGCTGCCGGGCGACGGGGCCTGGGTGACATAGCCGCTGGTATGCAGCCCTTGCAGCAGGCGGTGGACGGTACTTTTGTTCATGCCGGCCAACTCAGACAGGTGCGCCAATGGGCAGCCGTTAGGGAAGTTACTCAGGATCTCAATCAGTTGCAAACCGCGGAACAGGCTTTGACTGCCCAGGGGTTTATCTTTCTTGTCATCTTTCTCGTCGACAGCTTTCAGGCTCATAGCGCAATTTCTCCAGTGTCGAGCCGCCAGCCAACGCCACGGCGTGGTAAACGGACCCTTTGCCGGGAATGTTACCCCAAGGCCCGCATCAGGTGAAGACGGAACGCCGTTTCATTGTCGGTAGCAGGTTAAAAATCCGCAACATTCCGCTAACTTCCGAAGTGAGTTGTGCGTCACAATTCCGCAAAGATATAAATAACTGATTGTTTTAAAAGGACAATTAAAACCTCTCCGGCTTTGCTTTAGATCGGCAATCGGCATATTATTTTTGAAATTGAATTTCGCATATTGAAATTTAAAGGCGATATAACAACCAATCAGCATCTCGCCGATCGCGGATGCAGGGACCAGGGGCGCATCACATGACACCAGATAATGCGGAACAACCCATTCTTAGCCTCAGCCATATTGTTAAACGCTTTGGCGGCAACGTCGCGGTGAATGACGTCAGCCTGCAGGTGATGCCGGGCGAAGTCCTGGCCCTGCTGGGCGAAAATGGCGCGGGCAAATCGACGCTGATCAAAGTACTGGCCGGGGTTTACCCACGCGACGGTGGCGATATTCAGTTTCAAGGGGCCAGCATAGCCTCCGCCGCAGCAATAAAAAGTGACAGCCGCCAGCCTATTGCCTTTATTCATCAGGATCTCGGGCTGATCGAGTGGATGACGGTGGCGGAAAATATGGCGCTGGTGATGGGTTTCCCGCGCCGCTTCGGCCTGATCGACTGGCGTGCCAACCGTCGCCGCGCCGTTCAGGCACTGCAGGATGTCGGCATCGCGCTGGATCCCGATGCCAGAGTTTTTGAGCTGTCACGCACCGAAAAATCGCTGCTGGCGATCGCCCGGGCGGTCGCGGTTAACGCCGAACTGCTGGTGCTGGATGAACCCACCGCGTCCTTGCCCGCCAACGATGTGCGCCATTTGTTCGCGGTGATTAACCGGCTACGTGCCAAAAAGGTCGGCATGATTTACGTCACCCACCGGCTGGATGAAGTGATCGAGATCGCCGATCGGGTCTGTGTCATGCGCGACGGGCGCTACGTGGCGGGCGGCAATACTGCCGACTACTCGCTGCGCGATCTGGTGCAGATGATCGTGGGTGAAGCGATGGCGGACGATCAGCGCGAACCCTTACCGGAGGATCGCCCACCGGTGCTGCAGCTCAATAACGTGGCGGTAGGCGATATCGGCCCGGTCAGCTTCACTCTGCAGCCCGGAGAAATGCTGGCGCTGGCGGGGTTGCGCGGTGCCGGTCAGGAAGAGATTGGCCGGTTGCTGTTCGGCCTGCGTCACGCCGATGAGGGCGAAATCCGCTTTCGCGACCAGCCTTACACCGCCAGCAGCCCACAGCAGGCTATGGCCCGCGGCGTCTCGCTGGTTGCGGGGGATCGCACCGGCGAAAGCCTGGTGATGTCGATGAGCGTGCGTGAAAACCTGTTTATCAACCCTGTGGCCAGCGGTCATAAACTGCTGTCACGCTACAGCCGCCGGGCCGAGATTGGCGCCAGTTGGTGGAAAGTACAGCTGTTCGACGTACGCCCCAAGGACGTCAATATCGATATCAGCGCCCTGTCCGGCGGTAACCAGCAAAAGGTGGTGATGGCGCGCTGGATGCACCTGGGCGCCCCGCTGTTGATCCTGGAAGACCCCACCGCCGGCGTCGACGTGGGCGCACGGGCGGAAATTTATCATCTATTAAATAAATCCCTGGAAGCAGGCGTGGCGGTATTGGTGATCTCCAACGACTTTGAGGAGATCGCCCATATCTGCAACCGCGCACTGGTGTTTAACCGGGGAAAAGTGGTCGGCGAGCTGAAAAATCAGCAGGTGTCATTCGCCAATTTATTGGAACTGGCCTCCGCCAGCTCCGGGGAAACCCTCGCGACAACGTTAGAATCTGAGGTGGGTCATGTCTAAAACATCTGTTAAATCAACGGCACTGGAGCAAAGAGTCAGCCTGTCACAGGACGGTACCGGCCCGTGGCTGATGCAGGTTCTCACCCGCTACGGCCTGCTGCTGCTGTGCATTGCGCTGGTGATCCTGTTTTCGCTGATCTCCCCCTCGTTCGCTTCAATGCTAACGCTGCAGGCGATCCTCTCCAGCAAGGCCAAGATCGCCCTGCTGGCGCTGGCGGCGACCATCCCGATGATCGTCGGCAAGATTGACCTTAACGTCGGCTTCGGCATCGTGCTGTGGCATATCCTGGCCATCACGCTACAGGTGGAATACGGTTTTTCGTGGCAGATGGCGGTGCTGACGGTGCTGGTACTCTCCGCGCTGTACGGCCTGTTGAACGGCATTCTGGTGGCGCTGGCGGATATCGACAGCTTTGTCGCCACCCTGGGATCCGGCACCGTGCTGTACGCCATTGCGCTGTGGCACTCCGGCGGGCGACAGATCGTCGGCGATCTGCCTGATGCCTTTACCGCCCTGCACCACACCGAGATCGGCGGGATCCCGATCGTGGCCTTCTACGTGTTGATCGTCGCGGTAGTGCTGTGGTTGATCACCGAACACACCCCACTGGGCCGTTGCATGTACGCGGTGGGCGGCAACCCGGCGGCCGCGCGGTTGAACGGCATTTCGGTCAATCGCTTTACCATCGGTGCCTTTATTGCCTCCAGCGTGCTGACCGGCTTTAGCGGAGTGTTGATCGCCGCCGAGCAAGGGGTTGGCCAGGCCAGCGTCGGCATGGACTACCTATTACCGGCGCTGGTTGGTGCCTTCCTCGGCAGCACCACTATTCGTCCCGGCCGGGTTAACGTCTGGGGCACCGTAGTCGGCATTGCCATTCTGGCCATCGGCATCGCCGGTATCCAGCAGTTCGGCGGCGATTTCTGGGTCGAACCGCTGTTTAACGGCGCGACGCTGTTGCTGTCGATCACCCTGGCGGGTTATGCCCAGCGCCGCCGGTTACTCAACCAAAAAGCGGTACAACGCATCCCAGCCACTCCGGCTGATAAAAATAACCAAAAAGCGATCAATCCTTAACCAGGAGTCCACCCTATGAAACGTCTTTGGATATTACCGACTACCCTGCTGCTGGCCGGCGCGGCCTCATCCGCCTGGGCCGATGCCTATCTTGATCAAGCCACGGCGGCGGTCACCAAGGCCACTGCCAGCGTGACCCAATGGGACGGGCCGACCAGCGGACCGAAGCTACAGGCCAACAAGAAAATCATCTTTATCGCTTCGGACATGAAAAACGGCGGTGTGCAGGGAGTGCAGGAAGGGCTGAGTGAAGCGGCGAAAGCGGCCGGCTGGAAATTGGAAACCCTGGACGGCGGCGGCTCGGTAAAAGATCAGCTGGCGTCGCTGAACCAGGCGATTGCCCAGAAGCCGGACGGCATCGTCATTGGCGGCTGGAACCCGAACGTGGCCAAGATCCCGCTGAAGAAAGCCATCCAGCAAGGAATAGTGCTGACCGCCTGGCATGCGGTACCTGAGCCGGGACCGATCGCCAAGTACAACGTGTTTTACAATGTCACCTCCGACTCCAACGAAGTGGCGCGCATCGCTGCCCAATATGCGGTGGTGCAGTCCGGCGGCAAGGCCAGCGTGCTGATCTTTACCGATTCGCTGTACCAAATCGCGTTGGACAAGGCCAATGTGATGAAAGAGGAAATAGGTAAATGCAGCGGCTGCAAGGTGGTCGAGTTTATTGATACCCCGCTGGCCGATACCGCCAACCGCATGCCGACCATGACCTTCAGCCTGCTGCAAAAATACGGCGACCAGTTCCAGTACGCGCTGGCCATCAACGATCTGTATTTTGATTTCATGGCACCGGCGCTGAAAACCGCCGGTAAAGGCGGCAAGAATGCGCCCTACAGCATCTCTGCCGGCGACGGCTCTATTTCTGCCTACCAGCGCATCCGTTCCGGGGGCAGCCAGTCGGCCACGGTACCGGAACCGCTCAAACTGCACGGCTGGCAGCTGCTGGACGAGTTCAACCGCGCCTTCGCCAAACAGCCGCCTTCCGGCTACGTTACCCCGGCGCATCTGGTGACCCGCGACAATATCACTGCCGACGGTGGCAGCAGCAATCTGTATGACCCGCAGAATGATTATCAGGGCCACTACAAAGCCATTTGGGGCGTGAAGTAAGCGGAGGTCAGCATGAATGAACTGATGGCGGACCACCCGCTTGAACGCCTGTGCTCACCGGCCATTTGGGCCGAGGGGCCGGTGTGGCTGCCGCAGCAGGATGCGGTGGTGTTCAGCGATGTGAAGGGCAACCGCATGTTCCGCTGGTCGCGACAGGGGGAACTGAGCCAGTGGCGCTCCCCGTCGCATTACGCCAATGGCAATGCGCGCGACGCCGAAGGTCGGGTGGTCAGTTGCGAGCATGGGCGGCGCGGCGTCAGCCGCACCGAAAGTAACGGCGAGGTACAGATGCTGGTCGATCGGGTGGATGGCAAGCGTTTCAACTCCCCCAATGACCTGGCGGTTCGCTCCGACGGCACCCTTTGGTTTACCGATCCGCCCTATGGCATTACCGGTGATGAAGAGGGTTACAAGTCGGAAAGCCAGGTGATCGGCTGCTACCTGTACTGTTTTGACCCGCGCGACGGCTCGCTGAACATTGCCGCCAGCGATCTACAGCGGCCAAACGGCCTGGCGTTCTCACCGGATGAGTCGCTGCTGTATGTGGCAGACATGTCGATCGTCGATTTCCCGACCCTTGGGCGCAGTGAACTGCGGGTATATCAGGTCAACGGACGTGAACTGGAAGCCGGTCGGCGTTTCGCCCAGGTTGCCCCCGGTTTCCCGGACGGTTTTTGTGTCGACAGGGCCGGAAACCTGTTTTGCAGCTGTGCCGACGGGGTACTGATCTTCGACAGCCAGGGTAAACAGCTCGGTAAAATCAATCTGCCGGAACGCGTCTCTAACTGCACCTTCGGCGGGCCGGACGGCAATGAGTTATACATTACCGCCACCACCTCGTTATACCGCATGGTGCTGAATACTCGCGGATAATGGGCAAAAATGAAGATCGCAGAGCGGGCCTGTTCCGCTCTGCTTTGCCACGTCTGAAACACGCCAGCAGGCCAAAACGTGCCGCCGATCACAAATTCACCAAGTTAATTTAACACACTGTTTTATATAAATAACTTTCTCCCCCCTCGCTTTGACTTCATCTAACCGCAGGTATAGCATTTATTTGAAATGCAATTTCGCATAATGAAATTTAAAGAACACAAAACAAACAAATGCGCCGTAGCGGAGAATCAGCATGAGAGTGAGTTACCCCGATCTGAAACAGCAATTCAAACGCGTACTTCTGGCGCGGGGCGTGGCCGAAGCCACCGCCGATGACTGTGCCGGTATGTTCGCCGACACCTCCGCCAGCGGCGTTTACTCCCACGGCGTTAACCGTTTCCCACGCTTTATCCAGCAGTTGGACGCGGGTGATATCGTGCCGGACGCCGAACCCAGCAAGCTGCTGTCGCTGGGTGCCATTGAGCAGTGGGACGCCCATCAGGGCATCGGTAACCTCACCGCCCGCAAAATGATGGATCGCGCCATGCAGTTAGCCGACAGTCACGGCATCGGCCTGGTGGCCCTGCGTAACGCCAACCATTGGATGCGCGGTGGCGGCTACGGCTGGCAAGCGGCGGAGAAAGGGTATATCGGCATTTGCTGGACCAATTCGGCAGCCGTGATGCCACCCTGGGGGGCCAAAGAGTGCCGTATCGGCACCAACCCGTTGATCGTGGCGGTACCGGGCAACCCAATCACCATGGTAGATATGTCGATGTCGATGTTCTCCTATGGCGCGCTGGAGCTGAACCGGCTGGCGGGCAAAACCCTGCCGGTGGACGGCGGCTTTGACAATGACGGTCAGCTGACGCGCGATCCTGCCACCATTGAAGAAAACCGGCGCATTCTGCCGATGGGCTACTGGAAAGGATCGGCGCTGTCTATCGTGCTGGATATGATCGCCACCCTGCTGTCCGGCGGCTCTTCGGTGGCGGAAGTGACCGAAGACAACCGCGATGAGTACGGCGTGTCGCAGGTGTTTATCGCCATAGAGATCGAACGGCTGATCGACGGTGCCACTCGCGATGCAAAACTGCAGCGCATCATGGACTACATCACCAGCGCCGAACGTGATAACCCGGAAGTGGCTATCCGCCTGCCGGGCCATAAATTCCCGCGCATTCATGCAGAAAACATGCGTGACGGCATCCCGGTGGATGAGCGCATCTGGGCGCGCATTCAGGCGCTGTAACAGGAGAATAACCATGATCTTCGGCCATATCGCCCATACCTCACCGGAGCAGTATCCGGCACCGGTGGCTAGCGCCATCGCCTATTTGCAAAGCACCGACTTCAGCGCCCTGCCCGCCGGACGCTATCAGGATCCCGCCACCGGCTACGTGGTGCAGGTGCTGGATCTGCATACCCAGCAGCCGAGCGATCTGCGGCCTGAAGTGCACCGCAAAAATGTCGACGTGCAGTTTCTGGTCAGCGGCACCGAATTGATCGGCGTGGCGGCAGATCGCGGCGATAACCTGATCCACCAGGAGTTACTGGCGCAGCGCGACATCATTTTTTATCAGGAGGTCGCGGATGAATCCTGGTTAACCCTGCAGCCCGGTAACTTTGCGGTATTTTTCCCGCAGGACGTTCATCGCCCGGCCTGCATTAATCAACAGCCCGGCGCTATTCGTAAAGTGGTGGTGAAAATACCGCTGGAATTATTTAGCGCCTAACCGACAGCAAAGAAATTAAAGATAAAAAACATCGGCCTGCGGGCCGTTGCGGGCGCCCCTACGCCTTAAACCACCAAAACAATAAAATCTGACTCTACAGGTGTACATATGAACACTGCCTCTGTTTCTGTCACTCAAAGCCAGGCGATCCCTAAATTACGCTGGTTACGGATCGTGCCGCCGATCCTGATTACCTGCATCATTTCCTATATGGACCGGGTGAATATCGCCTTCGCCATGCCCGGCGGCATGGATGCCGAGCTGGGTATCACCGCCTCGATGGCCGGGCTGGCCGGCGGCATCTTCTTTATCGGTTATCTGTTCCTGCAGGTGCCCGGCGGCAAGCTGGCGGTGTACGGCAACGGCAAAAAATTCATCGGCTGGTCGCTGCTGGCCTGGGCGATCATTTCGGTGCTGACCGGGCTGGTCAGTAACCAGTACCAACTGCTGTTCCTGCGCTTTGCCCTGGGCGTCTCAGAGGGCGGCATGCTGCCGGTGGTGCTGACCATGATCAGCAACTGGTTCCCGGACAAGGAACGCGGGCGCGCCAATGCCATCGTCATCATGTTCGTGCCGATTGCCGGTATTCTCACCGCCCCGCTGTCCGGCTGGATCATCACCGTCTGGGACTGGCGCATGCTGTTCCTGGTGGAAGGCGCGCTGTCGCTGGTGGTGATGGTGCTGTGGTATTTCACCATCAGCAACCGCCCGCAGGAGGCCAGGTGGATTTCAGCAGCGGAAAAAGACTACCTGATCAAAACGCTGCATGACGAACAACTGCTGATCAAAGGCAAAACGGTTCGCAACGCCTCGCTGCGCCGGGTACTGGGCGACAAGATCATGTGGCAACTGATCCTGGTGAACTTCTTCTACCAAACCGGGATTTATGGCTACACCCTGTGGCTGCCCACCATCCTCAAGGGGTTGACCAACGGCAATATGGAGCAGGTGGGAATGTTGGCGATCCTGCCTTATATCGGCGCCATCTTCGGCATGCTGGTGATTTCCTCACTTTCTGATCGTACCGGTAAACGCAAAATCTTCGTCGCACTGCCGCTGGCCTGCTTCGCCATCTGTATGGCGCTATCAGTGCTGTTGAAGGATCACATCTGGTGGTCCTATGCCGCGCTGGTCGGCTGCGGCGTATTCATCCAGGCGGCAGCCGGGGTGTTCTGGACCATTCCACCCAAACTGTTCAACGCCGAAGTCGCCGGTGGCGCACGCGGTGTGATCAACGCGCTGGGTAATCTGGGTGGCTTCTGTGGCCCCTATATGGTCGGGGTATTGATCAGCCTGTTCAGCAAGGACGTCGGCGTTTACAGCCTGGCGGTATCGCTGGCCATCGCCTCGGTACTGGCGCTGATGCTGCCGAACAAATGCGACCAAAGTGCGAGGGCCGAATAATGGACTATTGGCTGGGACTGGACTGCGGCGGCACCTTTATCAAGGCCGGGCTGTATGACCGTCAGGGCGCTGAGCTGGGTATCGCTCGCCGCAACCTGGAGATTATCTCGCCCCAGCCCGGCTGGGCGGAACGGGAGATGCCTGCGCTGTGGCACACCGCTGCCGAGGTGATCCGTGAGCTGCTGACCCGCAACCAGATTACCGCCGGAGATATTCAGGCGGTCGGCATCTCGGCGCAGGGCAAAGGCGCGTTTCTGCTGGACAAGCAGGGGCTGCCGCTGGGCAACGCCATGCTGTCTTCCGATCAGCGTGCGCTGACGCTGGTGCAGGAATGGCAAAAACAGGGCGTGCCGCAAGCGCTGTATCCGCAGACCCGGCAAACGCTGTGGACCGGTCACCCGGTGTCGTTACTGCGTTGGGTTCGGCAGCATCAGCCGGAACGTTATCGCCAGATTGGCAGCGTGCTGATGGCGCACGATTACCTGCGCTACTGCCTGACCGGCGAGCTGGCCTGTGAAGAAACCAATATCTCCGAATCCAACCTGTACCAGATGGCCGCTGGCCGCTATGACCCGGCGCTGGCACAGCTGCTGGGCATCGGCGACATCATGCCGGCACTGCCACCGATAGTGGGTTCAGGTGAGATCACCGGGCGAGTTAACGCGGCCGCTGCGGCGGCAACCGGGCTGCTGGCGGGTACGCCGGTAGTCGGCGGGCTGTTCGACGTGGTGTCCACCGCTCTCTGTGCTGGGTTGCGGGACGAAACGCGGCTCAACGCGGTGATGGGCACCTGGTCGGTCACCAGCGGCATTACCGACAAAATCACCGAAGGGTTCGACTACCCGTTTGTCTATGGCCGCCACGCTGAAGCCGGTCAATACATTGTGCACGAAGCCAGCCCGACCTCGGCCGCCAACCTGGAATGGTTCTGCCGCCAATGGGGCTTGCAGGACTACGCCCAGCTCAACGACTGGGTAGCCACGCTGCCGAAGGCCGACAGCAGCCTGCTGTTTGTTCCCTTCCTGTACGGCTCCAACGCCGGGCTGGGCCTGAGCGCCAGCTTCCACGGTCTGCAGGCCTTCCACCAGCGCGAACATCTGGTGCAGGCAATTTACGAAGGCGTGGTGTTCTGCCATATGACCCACCTTACCCGCATGCGGCAACGCTTCCCTGCGGCCACCGCTCTGCGCGTCACCGGTGGCCCGGCCAAATCCGCTCCCTGGATGCAAATGTTCGCCGACGTCAGCGGCCTGCCGGTGGAACTGCCGCAGGTGGAAGAAACCGGCTGCCTGGGTGCGGCCATGGCAGCGATGGTCGGCAGCGGCGCCTTCAGCAATTTCACCGCTGCCCAGCGGGCGTTGGCACCGCGTATCGAACGGGTGCTGCCGGATGCCGCCGCCGCAGAGGCTTACGGTAAAAAATATCAGCGTTATCAGGCGCTGGTAGCAACGCTGCAAACGCTCAATCAACCCGGTCAGGAGGCTCTATGAGCAATAAACCGCGCCTGCAACTGGCGCTCGATCACACCCGGCTGGACGCCGCCCTGCAGACGGCAGACCGCCTGCAACCGCACGTCGACATCATCGAGGCCGGTACCATTTTATGCATCAGCGCCGGTATTCAGGCGGTGAGCGCGCTGCGTGAACGCTGCCCGCAACATACGCTGGTGGCCGACCTGAAAGTAGCCGATGCCGGCGGCACGCTGGCGCAGCAGGCCTTCAGCCACGGTGCCAACTGGATGACGGTGATCTGCGCCGCCCCGTTAGCCACCATGGCCAGTGCGCTGGAAGTGGCGCAACAACACCAGGGGGAGATCCAGATTGAGCTGTTCGGCCGCTGGACGCTGGACGACGCCCGGCAGTGGCGCGAACTCGGTATCCGCCAGGCGATCTACCACCGTGGCCGCGACGCGCAGGCCAGCGGGCAAACCTGGAGCCAACAAGATTTGGATCTGATGAAAGCCCTGTCGGAGCTGGGCATTGAGCTGTCGGTTACCGGTGGCATCACACCGACCGATTTACCGCTGTTTAAAGACATCGCCGTCACTGCCTTTATCGTCGGCCGGGCGCTGGCGGAGGCCGCCGATCCGCTGGCCGCCGCCGGTCAGTTCCGCACCGTCATTGATGACATCTGGAGAAGTTGATATGCGCCAGCACCCGTTGGGAATCTATGAAAAAGCCTTGCCGAAACACCTGACCTGGCCCGAGCGGCTGGCACTGGCCAAGGCCTGCGGTTTTGATTTTGTCGAAATGTCGGTGGATGAAAGTGACGAACGGCTGGCACGCCTGAACTGGAGCAAGGAACAGCGGCTGTCGCTGGTCAGCGCCATGCTGGAAACCGGCATCAGCATCCCGTCGATGTGCCTGTCCGGTCACCGCCGTTTTCCGTTCGGCAGCCATGACGATGCGCTGCGCCAGCGCGCCTTCGAGGTGATGGAACAGGCGATTCAACTGGCGAAGGACGTGGGTATCCGCACCATTCAGCTCGCCGGTTATGACGTCTATTACGAGCAGCAGGACGAAAGCACCCTCGCCCGCTTTACCGAAGGCATGCAATGGGCGGTCGAACGCGCCGCCGCCGCCCAGGTGATGCTGGCAGTGGAGATCATGGACACCGCGTTTATAAACTCGATCAGCAAGTGGAAAGCCTGGGACGCCTGCCTGGCATCGCCGTGGTTCACGGTCTATCCGGACGTCGGCAATCTCAGCGCCTGGGGTAATGACGTGGCGCAGGAGCTGGCGCTGGGTATTGATCGCATTGCCGCCATCCATCTGAAAGACACCTATCCGGTCACCGAAAGCTCGCCGGGACAGTTCCGCGATGTGCCCTTTGGCGAAGGCTGTGTCGACTTTGTCGCCGTGTTCCGCACGCTGAAACAGCTTAACTATCGCGGTGCTTTCCTGATTGAAATGTGGACCGAAAAAGCCGAAGAGCCGGTGGCCGAAATCGTTCAGGCACGCCGTTGGATCGAACAAAAAATGCAACAAGGGGGTATGACATGCTAACGCTGCCGCAACTGAAGCAACAGGTACTGGAAGCCAACCTCGACCTGCCGCGCCACAATCTGGTGACTTTCACCTGGGGCAACGTCAGCGCGGTGGATCGCGAACGCGGGCTGGTGGTGATCAAGCCTTCCGGCGTGGAATATGAACACATGGCGGCCGGGGACATGGTGGTGGTCGACCTTGCCAGTGGGCAAACCGTCGAGGGCAGCAAAAAACCCTCTTCGGACACCGCCACCCACCTGGCGCTGTACCGCGAATTTGCCGATATTGGCGGCATCGTGCACACCCATTCGCGCCACGCCACCATCTGGGCACAGGCCGGGCTGGACATCCCCGCCTGGGGCACCACCCACGCCGACTACTTCTACGGTGCCATTCCCTGCACCCGGCTAATGACCGAGGCCGAGATTGCGCATGATTACGAACTGGAGACCGGCAAGGTGATTATCGATACCTTCCGTCGCCGTGGCATCAGCCCGAACGCCATTCCGGCGGTGCTGGTCAACTCACACGGTCCCTTTGCCTGGGGCAAGGACGCACACAGCGCGGTGCACAACGCGGTGGTGCTGGAAGAAATTGCCTATATGGGGATTTTCTCGCGTCAGCTGACGCCAGGCATCGGCAGCATGCAGCCCGCGCTGCTGGATAAACACTACCTGCGTAAGCACGGCAAGAATGCTTACTATGGGCAGTAGATTGGGTTAGCAGGGACTTTCTTCTAGTATCAATAGGTTTCACCAGATGCTTCGGCGTCTGGCGAAAACTGGTTAGAAAGTGCCTGGATTACCAATGACGATTTGGTCTAAACTGAATTTCTATACTAATGGAAACGCAAAAATTAATTCTATCTGCTAGATAGTGTTTTGAGCGGAGTAATAGGGAAATTCTGATGATTTACCAATGTTATTCATGTAATAAAACCTCCTTCGAAGTTAACTGTCCATGGTGTTCCGGAATGATGACAGTTACATCATCGCCATGGGGTACCAGAACCTCACCAACACCAGAGTCGGAATCTGATATACAACAGATGACTCCCCTTAACCCGGCCTTCTATCCAGAGTTTCAATACCAATCAAAAGGTATGTTGAAAGACTTATTTGGAAAAAAGAAAGAGCAATCGCAGCTCAACCAGTTACTGGGGAATGTTTTGGAAAAATATTCCAGCTTTAAAGATCCATACTTTACAAATTTCATTTATACATCCAGATTCTCTCATGATAAAAATTCAGAAAGAGATTATCCAGAAGATAATGGTATTTACTCGGAATTAAGCCTCTTCAGAGAAGTGCTCGCCAGGAAAGGTTTCAACGAGCTTGAACAATTACCTGTATTATTGGATAAACTTCTACTGACAACATCATTTAATGCTCTTTATTCTGGTTTTGCTAAGGAGGTCAAGAGGCATATTAAACCTACTCTAACCGAATCTTTAAAGTCATGGATAGAAGAGGCTGGCACAACCTTTCGGGCTGACCTCTCATTATTCTTTTTCTATCTTTGGAAAAATAAAGTAAACTTTTCATCGATAGAGTTTAATAATGATTCAGAAACCACTCCCAGCGTGCCATTGATCTCATTTTCTAATATTAAAAACTATCTATCTATATGCGAAAATATCTATTTTGACATTCTAGTTGATAGGTTAGCTACTCGACTTGAGCATTTCAATCCGAACAAATTTGTCACTATGTATTTGGTTGATGCAATGGATGGGTTTCAGTTTGAAGATTTCCTGGTCGAGATTTTCCAGACTATGGGATATGACGTTAAGGAAACCAAGAGAACTCAAGATCAAGGAGCGGACCTATTCGTTACTCGGTTTGATAAAAACATGGTCATTCAAGCGAAAAATTACTCTGGCTCTGTAGGTAACTCTGCAGTACAGCAAGTGATCTCCGCGAAAGCGTTTTACGGCTGCGATGAAGCAATGGTAGTTACAAATTCTTATTTTACCAAGTCTGCAAAAGAGCTGGCTGAATCTGCAATGGTTCGTTTGATCGACAGGGATGAACTACAGAATTATCTGGATGACTATAATCAGAAAATAATTGAGGATTTTCAATCAAATTCATAATAATTAATGCTTTCCTAGGCAATAATTAGCTAACTATTAGCTCAGGAAATCATTAACAGTAATGCAGGTCACCGGCAGTGGCGTTCAGCGTGGGTACCGTATTAGCCGCTCACCATGCTAATAATGTCGGCCTAGTGACCCGCTTCCATTTTATTTCCCATAAGAACCGGCCATAAACGTTTAACCGGGATCTGCTTATTTGTGGTGATAATACGAAAAATAAATTTCTATTTATGGTTGGCCGTGCATATTCCAGCGCGCAGACCCCATAACATCGTAAACATGCTGGTCAGCAAATGCTGGGAATTTGGCTCGCTTGGCAGCTTCGGCCAGGGCATCACAATAATCCTTATCTCCGCTCTTTATGATGAAATTCTGAAGGGTGCCATCAATTTTGAAATCCAGATGCACATTACATCTTTTACCATCCCAGGCATGGGGTTTTGTAAGCGCAGCATCCAGGGCCTTTTTAAGGCCAGACGCTTGCTCACCATAGATATCTTTATCAGTGACTTTACCAGAGCGGTCGTAAGTGCATGAAACAAGCGCACCCGTTTTCTTGCAATCTTTGGGGGTCAGAGGGGAACAGCCGGCCACAGTGGCTGATAGTAGTATCAGAACCAATATTTTTGTCATGATTAAGTCCGTTTATGATGATTGCCCAGAAGCTACGATTCCTGTCAGTTATTCAGATCATTATGCCACTGTCTACGGAGGGACGTTAATCTGACTTACAACCCCGCAAGAATAATGGGTGCATGTCAGACTGGAACATAACACCGTAATATATGGAATAAATAGGGATTATCAACGCACCATGATGTTGAAAACATCCGCTCATGATACCAAGCTGCCCGTGGCAGCCCACAGGACGCTCTGAACCAAAACCGTCGTCATTCGCCTGTCGGTTTAAAATTCGTTATCATCCGCACCCACTCTCCCTCTGGTTGGCCTGATGTCCAAGATTATCGATACCTTTATTGCCCCACCGTGCCATGACCAGATCGAGATCCTCTATCAGGACGAGAGTCTGGTGCTGATCAACAAACCCACCGGGTTACTCAGCCTGTCGGGGAAGAATCCGCAAAATCTCGATTCGGTGCATCATCGGCTGGTACAGCAATTCCCCGGCTGTACTTTGATCCACCGCCTGGATTTCGGCACTTCCGGGCTGATGGTGATTGCCCGCAATAAGGCTATCAATGCCGCCCTCTGCCAACAGTTCAGCCAGCGCACAGTGACCAAAGTGTACAGCGCACTGCTGTGTGGGCATCTGGACGACAACGAAGGGGTGATAGACGCAGCGATTGCCAAAGATCCGGCGCTGTTCCCGCTGATGTCGATTTGCGCCATCCACGGCAAGCCAGCTCGCTCTGGCTATCGGGTCATTGAACGCTTTTACCACGAGTTGGAAGACGGGAGATCACTGCCATTGACGCGGATACAGCTAACCCCGGAAACCGGGCGTACCCATCAACTGCGCATCCACTGCCAGCAGTTGGGCCACCCTATTTTGGGCTGTGACCTGTATGGCGGTCGCCTGCTGCCGGGTACCGAACAGACCCCGCGGCTGATGCTGCACGCCAGTGAGCTGCATTTTGTTCATCCTGTCAGCCAAGAGCCGATCAAAGCCCATAATGCCAGCCCGTTCTGAACGCGGTAGAAACGGCATTGATGTACCTGGAGCAGAGCTACAAAAATAAAACTGCCCTATTAACGACATGTTGTTAAGCTAATGCGAAGATTAATCGATAATTTGGGGAATGTGCTTCCCATATCACGGGAAACACAGGCTTTCACTCAAAGAGTAAAATGATGGAACTGAATCGTATTGGTGATATTGCGGCCTTCGTCGCAGCCGTTGACGCCGGGAGTTACACCCGTGCCACGCCAAGCGTTGGTCTTTCTCGTTCAGCTATCGGCAAAAGCATTACACGCCTGGAAGCACAATTGGGCGTGAGATTACTTAACCGGACCACTCGTCAGCTCAGTCTGACGGAAGAGGGGCGGATTATGTACGATCGCTGTAAGCAAATACTGGAAGACCTGGAGGAAGTTGATGCAACCATGGCTCTGCGCAGGGAAAAGCCCACCGGAACGCTTCGCCTGACGGCACCATTATCGCTGGGACAGCGTCACATACTTCCTGTTATCGACAGTTTTTTGAAAAAGTGGCCTGAGTTGCGGGCATATATCGTTTTTACCGATCGCTATGTTGACCTGATCGAGGAAGGATTCGATATTGCCATCCGCATTGGAGAGCCGAAAGATGACTCGCGGATACTGACCAGAACTATCGCCACTCAGCACATGGTCACCTGCGCTTCGCCGGAATACCTTTCCCTGCACGGTGTCCCTGTTGTGCCGGAAGATCTATCCAGACACGACATCATCTTCTTACGCAGTGCTGAAAAACGTCGTTCATGGCGCTATCAGACACCAGAGGGGTATTTCATTTACGACGGCCCAGGCCGTATGGATATCGACAGTTCAGAGGCCATGCTCTCCTCCGCTATCTCCGGCTTTGGTATCATACAGCTTCCTGACTACCTGGTATTTCAGTCTCTCGAAAAGGGAGAACTGACAGCCATTCTCACCGAGTATAAAACGGAACCTGAGCCAGTAAGAATTATTTACCCCAGTAAACGCCATTTATCCCCAAGAATTCGTGGTTTTGTTGACATGATTGCGGAAGACTGGCAAAGCAACGGCGTCCCCTGGAAAGGGCGTTGATTACATACTTGTTTTTTATTTAACTGCGCCAGCATTAATGACATGTTTATATTAATTCTGATAGTAACACCTGCGTGCAACACACCAAAATTATCTTTAATTATCAATATACCAAACCCGTTCATATAGCGAGCTGCCTTTATTTAAAATCCTTATGAGCAATTCCGTCCCGTCATATGGGAAGCACATTCCCGAATTTTTGCTTTATTGTGTTGCGACAGACTTAATTAAACTAATTAGCAGGTATTAATATGTCAAAACTTACACTGCCGCTGCACCTCCAACAACATACTGCTTTCAAACGTGTATTTCAGCCGGGTAAACTGACCTTTGGTCTTATTGCCCCCTTTAAAGGATATCCTGAAGGCCCGATTCCAAATATGGACGATCACCGCGAATTAGCGCAAATGGCCGATGAGGGTGGGATTTCTGCCTTGTGGGTACGCGATGTTCCTTTCTACGATCCTAATTTTGGTGATGTCGGTCAGGTCTATGATCCGATGGTAGATTTAGGCTACCTCGCTGCGATCACCAAAAATATCGCATTAGGCAGTGCCGGGATTGTATCTCCACTGCGTAATCCTGTGCTTACCGCCAAGCAAGCGGCGAGTGTGGATCGTCTGTCAGGTGGGCGCTTTCTTCTGGGAATGTCGAGTGGTGACCGTCCGGTTGAGTATCCAGCCTTTGGTTATGAATTTAACAATCGAGCCGATCGTTTCAGAGAAGCATGGGATGTTGTTCGTCTGCTGACTGAAAACAGTTTCCCCAAAGGCTCGACAGAATATTACGGCAACTTCAACGGCGGGATTGATTTAGTGCCAAAACCGACCGTTCCACGCCTGCCAATGATCACCATTGGCCGTGCCCGTCAGGAGATGTCCTGGTTCGCCAATCAATCTGATGCCTGGATTTGGCATGGCGTTGATCCTAAACGCTCGGGTGATATCGTGAATGAAATTGCCGAACTTGGAGATGGCAAGACATGGCATCCGTTTGGCTATTCGAACTTCCTGGATTTAAGTGAAAACCCGGATGAACCTTTACGCCTGTTCAATAATGTATTCATGAGCGCGGGCCGAAACACCCTGATGGAATACTGGAAGCAGCAGGAGAGCGTTGGCGTATCTCATATCGCGCTGAATCTCAAGCCAAGCAAGCGCCCGGCGAAAGAGGTATTACAGGAACTGATTGAGGATGTTTTACCGTCGTTTTCAGCAAATTCGTAAGCTAAATATCAGCATTTTAGAAACGCCAGGAGGTGGCCAAGACGTCATCCTCCTGGTTTTTTCAGGAACATTATTCCCAGTAGCGCCTGTCCCTGAGTATGAGCATCGAAGATGCGGAAACGATGGAGACAGCGGTTAAGCTTCTTACCATTGAAAAACTCATCAACATCTCCCCCTACTGCATCCTCCGCAAGCCCCAGGCTCTGGTGTATACTCGGGGCTCTACGCCATGCAAGCCAAAGCGGCTTTGGATCAGGCCCGTTTCAGCAAGAACCTGACGCCTACATTGCCCTCCAGCCAGCTCCACACTCGTCTATTCAAGTGGAACCTCCATGAGCCAAAACACCGCTCGTATCAGTGAGATCATCGACAACGCGAAGATCTCGCCTTACCAGATCCTGATCCTCAGCCTGTGCTTTCTGATCGTCCTGTTGGACGGTTTTGATACCGCGGTCATTGGTTACATTGCCCCTGCCCTGCGTGAAGAGTGGGGTCTGCTGCCTGCACAGTTGTCTCCCGCCTTCGGCGCGGGGTTGCTGGGCCTGTTAATCGGCAGTCTGATCTTCGGGCCGGTCGCCGATGCCATTGGCCGCAAACGCGTGCTGCTGGTCTCGATACTGATCTTTGGCGGGGGCACCCTGGCCTCGGCCTATACCCATTCCATCGAGTCGCTGACCCTGCTGCGTTTAATCACCGGTATTGGTTTGGGTGGCGCAATGCCCACCTGTATCACCCTCAGTTCGGAGTACTCCCCGGCACGTCGGCGGATGATCATGGTCACCCTGAGTTGGAGCGGTTTCACCGCCGGTCTGGCTCTGGGCGGTCTGCTTGCCGGGCAGATTATCCCGGCGTTCGGCTGGCGTGGCGTACTGATGCTCGGTGGTATTGTGCCGTTGTTGCTGCTGCCATTGCTGGCCTGGCAGATGCCCGAGTCCGTGCGCTTTATGACTTCCAGCCCAAAACATGCCGATAGGTTACGTCTGGTGGTCGAACGCATTACTGGTAAAAGCTGGGCTAGCGTGGCGATTATTGATGACGAGCGCCCAACGCAGGTCAGATCGCCGATATCGCACCTGTTCATCGAAGGCCGCGCGGTGCGTACCCTGCTGCTGTGGCTGGCCTTCTTCTGCTCGCTGTTCGTGTTTTACCAACTCACCAGTTGGCTGCCGAGCATTCTCCAGGATGCCGGTTACGATATCGTTCACGCATCACGCATTGGGGCGATGGTGCCACTGGGCGGCACTCTCGGGGCCATCCTGATGGCGCTGCTGATGGACCGCGTTGGGCCTTACCGGGTACTGGCCTTGTCCTACCTGGGTGCAGCGCTGGTTGTCGGTGCCACCGGCTATTTGATGGGTGATGTCTATACGCTGGCCGCCACCGTGTTCCTCATCGGTTTCGGCGTGGCCGGCGCGCAGAACGGTTTGAATCTGGTTTCCGCCACTATCTACCCCACTGCGGCTCGCGTCACCGGGGTAAGCTGGGCGATGGCTAGTGGCCGCTTCGGTTCCATCGTCGGTTCGATGCTCGGAGCCTGGATGATTGCCGCTGCGGGTTCCTCTGAAGTGTTCTTTATCTGGCTGGCGCTGCCGGTGTTGGTGGGCTCTGCCGCCATCTTCCTGCTCTACAGACTCAGTTTACACCGCCTGGCACCTGCGGTTGATTCTGCATTACCCAATTGACCCAATAAAAAAGCCGAGACCCATCTCAGTGATGTCGTCTCGGCCAGCAATAAAAAAGGGGCCTGGGCCCCTGTTCGTTATTCCGCTTTCGCGGTGGTCGCATCGTTGCGATACAGATGAACGTCCATCTGCGGGAACGGAATACCGATGTTGTTGGCATCCAGCGCGCGCTTGAAGTTCTCCATCAGATCGAAGTACACGTTCCAATACTCGGCATTGGTGGTCCAAGAGCGGGTCACGAAATTCAGTGAAGAAGGCGCCATCTCGTTCAGACGCACGGTCACGCCTTTGGCGTGCATGATACGCTTGTCGGCGGCGATCACATCGCCCAGTACCTTTTTCACCACATCGATATCGGCGTTATAAGCCACGCCGACCACGATATCCACACGGCGGTTCGGCTCGCGGGAATAGTTGATGATGTTACCGGCGATGATTTTACCGTTCGGTACCACGATGGTTTTGTTGTCTGCGGTGCGCAGCGTGGTGGAGAAAATCTGCACCTGGTCGACGGTACCGGCTACGCCGCCCAGATCAACATACTCACCGGCACGCAGTGGACGGAAGGCTACCAGCAATACGCCTGCGGCGAAGTTGGACAGCGAGCCCTGCAGCGCCAAACCGACGGCCAAACCGGCGGCACCCAGCACGGCGATCACCGAGGTGGTCTGTACGCCAACGCGCCCCAGCACAGCGATAAAGGTGAAGGCCAGAATGCCGTAACGCGCCATGGCCGACAGGAAATCCGCTACCGTGGCATCGATGCCGCGCAGCTTCATCACCCGGTTTACCGCATTGCTGACTATACGGGCAATGATCGAACCAATGATGAAAATAACGATCGCCGCGACGATGTTCACCGCATACTGAATCAATAAATCCTGGTTCTGCACCAGCCAGTTACCGGCACCGTTGATGCCGTCTACTACGTTCAGATCTTTCATTCGTGTCGTCCTAACTTTTCCCTAAGGGGATAAACTCGCAAAAAAGACTGACATAGGGCGTCAGTCGGAAACCACCGCCCTAGGTTAACCAACATTTCCGCAGCATGCCAACCGTAAGCGGTAAAAATAGCCGAACTTCCTCTATGCTGAACACAGCGCTATCACCTTTATCAGGATAAGGAACTTCGCTCGTTATGCACATTTCCTCATCGATTAAACACTATTGGCAGGTCCGCCCCAGGCTGCTGCTTTCCGTCGCTGCGGGTATCCTGTGTTATCTGCTGCTGCCGCACCGGCTCAATGAATTGCAACGATTGATGCTCGGCTGGAACATGTTGGCCTGGATTTATCTGTTGTCTCTCTGGCGGCTGATGCTGATCAGTACGCCGAAGCACATCCGCCAGCTCGCCCGCAGGCAGGATGAAAGTGCCAGCATGGTGCTGGCGCTGGTCAGCATCGGCTGTCTGGTGAGCATTCTGTCGATTCTGTTCGAGCTGAGTACCGCCAAGCAGGTCAGCGACTCGCTGAAAACGCTGCATCTGGTGCTGACCGGTGCCACGCTGGTGGTGTCCTGGCTACTGCTGCCCACCGCATTCACCATGCACTATGCTCATCAATTTTATCGTCAGGACGCACAGCAAGATCCGCTGCCGTTGCTGTTTCCCGGCGATCTCAAAGAACCGACCTATTGGGACTTCGCCTATTTCTCGTTCACCATTGCCGTGGCGTCGCAAACCGCCGACGTGGCGGTCGGCGCGGCCGAAGTGCGCAAAATCGCCCTGCTGCAATCGGTGATTTCCTTTGTCTTCAACCTGGTGATCCTGGGGCTGTCAATTAACGTTGGCGCCAGCCTGCTGAGCTAGAAACGAAAAAGGCTCCCCGAGGGGAGCCTTGATATCAGCAGCTAACCGAGATTACAGAACGTCTACTGCGTTCAGATCTTTGAAAGCCTGTTCCAGACGAGTAATCATCGAAGTCTGGGCTGAACGCAACCATACGCGTGGGTCGTAGTATTTCTTGTTCGGCTTGTCAGCACCTTCTGGGTTACCCAGTTGGCCTTGCAGATAGCCTTCGTTCTTTTTGTAGTACTGCAGGATGCCGTCCCAGGTTGCCCATTGGGTATCGGTATCGATGTTCATTTTGATCACGCCGTAACCTACGGACTCTTTGATCTCTGCATCGCTAGAACCAGAACCGCCGTGGAACACGAAGTTCAGGCTGTTGTGCGGCAGGTTATATTTCTTGGAAACATAGTCCTGAGAATCACGCAGAATAGTCGGGGTCAGTTTCACGTTGCCTGGCTTGTAAACGCCGTGCACGTTACCGAAGGACGCCGCGATAGTGAAGCGTGGGCTGATCGCATTCAGTTTTTCGTAAGCGTAAGCCACGTCTTCTGGCTGAGTGTACAGGGAGGATGCGTCCATATGGCTGTTGTCCACGCCATCTTCTTCACCACCGGTGCAACCCAGTTCGATTTCCAGGGTCATACCGATTTTCGCCATGCGAGTCAGGTATTTGCTGCAAATCTCGATGTTTTCTTCCAGAGACTCTTCAGACAGGTCGATCATGTGGGAAGAGAACAGTGGTTTGCCGGTAGTCGCGAAATACTTCTCGCCAGCGTCCAACAGGCCGTCAAGCCATGGCAGCAGTTTCTTCGCACAGTGGTCGGTGTGCAGAATAACCGGCACGCCGTAATGCTCAGCCATCTGGTGAACATGGTGTGCACCGGAGATAGCGCCCAGAATTGCTGCACCCTGTGGAACGTCAGTCTTCACGCCTTTGCCGGCGATAAACGCGGCACCGCCGTTAGAGAACTGAACGATAACCGGAGCACGTACCTTCGCGGCTGTTTCCAGCACGGCGTTGATAGAGTCGGTACCTACACAGTTCACTGCTGGCAGAGCAAAGTTGTTCTCTTTAGCTACTGCGAATACTTTCTGAACGTCATCACCAGTGATGACACCCGGTTTTACGAAATCAAAAATTTTAGACATGTTACTTTGTCCTGTTTCGTCGGCCGTAGATGGATGTAAATCGATTTTTTCATGCCGCGCCGCCTAAGCCACGCGGTATAAAATAAACGGGCGACTTTCGCCTCCCGCTGTCTGAATTACTGCTTGGCGCGCTCTTCCAGCATGACTACTGCCGGTAACGCTTTACCTTCCACAAATTCCAGGAAAGCACCGCCGCCGGTAGAGATATAAGAGATTTTATCTTCAATACCGAACAGATCGATAGCCGCTAGCGTATCACCACCACCAGCGATAGAGAATGCATCACTCTCTGCGATAGCGCGTGCGACAATTTCGGTGCCCCGGCGGAAGTTAGGGAACTCGAATACGCCAACCGGGCCATTCCACAGAATGGTTTTGGCTTCTTTCAGCAACTTGGCCATAGCCAGCGCGGTTTCGTCACCGAAGTCCATGATCTCTTCATCATCTTTCACTTCGCTGACTTTTTTCAAGGTAGCAGGGGCAGTTTCAGAGAACTCCGTGCCTACGCGAGAATCGGTAGGAACCGGAATTTTAAACTCGTCACGCAGTTTTCTCGCTGCATCGACGAAGTCAGGTTCGTACAGGGATTTACCAACGTTGTTATCGATAGCCACGAAGGTGTTGGCGATACCGCCGCCCACGATCACCGTATCGGCGATTTTCACCAGCGAGTTCAGCACATCGAATTTGGTAGAAACCTTAGAACCGCCCACCACGGCAACCATCGGACGAGCCGGGCTTTTCAGCGCTTTGCCCAGGGCTTCCAGTTCTGCTGACAGCAGCGGGCCCGCACAGGCGACTGGGGCGAACTTGCCCACGCCATGGGTGGAAGCCTGCGCACGGTGTGCAGTACCGAAGGCGTCCATCACGTACACGTCACACAGCGCCGCATATTTCCTGGACAGGGTTTCGTCGTCTTTTTTCTCGCCCTTGTTGAAACGGACGTTTTCCAGCACGACCAGTTCACCTTCTGCAACGTCAACACCTTCCAGGTAGTCTTTAGCCAGACGAACCGGAGCTTTCAGGTGGTCTTTCAGATAGTTGACAACAGGCAGCAGGGAGAATTCTTCGTTGTACTCGCCTTCGGTAGGACGACCCAGGTGGGAAGTTACCATCACGCGGGCGCCTTGTTTCAGCGCAGCTTCAATAGTCGGCAGGGAGGCACGGATACGTGCATCGGAAGTCACTTTACCGTCTTTCACTGGAACGTTCAGATCGGAGCGGATCAGAACGCGTTTACCGGCCAGATCCAGATCGGACATGTTAATTACAGACATGGTGAACCCTCTTGGTTGATTCTCTATAAACTATAAAGTTGCCTGGGCGGCGCATCGGTCATGCCAATGCCGCCGTACTAGAAACCGCTAGCGGCCATTGCCCGTGTTGTATCCAACATCCGGTTGGCAAAGCCCCATTCATTATCACACCAGACCAAGGTCTTGATCAGGTGCTGACCGCTGACCCGGGTCTGCGTACCGTCGACGATAGCGCTGTGCGGGTCATGGTTAAAATCGATCGAGACTAATGGTAGTTCCGTATAGTCAACTATACCACGAAATGATCCCCGTGCGGCCATTTGCAACAGCTGGTTGACCTCTGCCACCTTCACCGCCGAGCTAACGCTGACGCTGAGATCGATGGCCGTCACGTTGATGGTTGGCACGCGCACCGAAATCGCTTCGAAACGATCGCAAAACTGCGGAAAAATGCGGGTAATGCCCGCGGCCAGCTTGGTGTCGACCGGAATAATCGACTGGCTCGCCGCGCGGGTACGCCGCAAATCCTGATGATAGGCGTCTATCACCGGCTGATCGTTCATCGAAGAGTGAATGGTGGTCAGGGTGCCCGATTCGATGCTGTAGGCATCGTCCAGCAGCTTGATCACCGGAATAATGCAGTTGGTGGTGCATGACGCATTGGAAACAATGCGGTGTTCTGCCAGTAGCGTCTGATGGTTGACCCCAAACACAATAGTAGCATCCAGATCGTTACCGCCAGGGTGGGCGAACAACACTTTTTTCGCCCCCGCCGCCAGATGGGCTTCGCCATCCGCCCGGCTGCCGTACACACCGCTGCAATCCAGCACCACGTCGACGCCCAGCTCGCCCCAGGGAAGCTGTTCCACCGCCGGCTGATGCAGCAAACGAATGGTGTCGTCCCCGACGGTTAGCATGTCGCATTCCTGGCGGACATCCCAGGCAAAGCGGCCATGGCTGGAGTCATATTTCAGCAGGTGGGCCATCCCCTCGGCATTCGCCAATTCGTTGATCGCCACCACGGAAATTTCCGCTCTTCGTCCCGATTCATACAGTGCGCGTAAAACGCTGCGGCCTATGCGGCCAAAGCCGTTTATCGCTATGCGGATTGTCATGCTGCTCCTGAAAAAGGGCCTTCTCTCACCGGGCATACTCACCGTGTTCAAGAGGGCGCTGACTGGTTACCAAGCTAACCCGCATAGAGTACTTTAGCGCACCACCTGCTGTGAATCGGCACATCACATTATTCCTTCGGTCCGGCGCTGTTTCACCGGTCTCACTCCGCCGTTTCTGTTGAACACTGTCACAACTGAAACGCTTCAGCCGAGCATAAACCAAAGTTTTAGCAAAAGGAACAGGTGCGGCAGCCTGCCCGACAACGGAACGACACTTTGCGAGAATAAGATGATCTGGCGCACACTTTTTCATAGCCAATCCTTGGTCGTGCGCCAGATATTTTGACAATAACCAGGCTCGCAGCCTTAAATTTTAGGGAAAATCCACAGGTGCTCGGCCGGCAGGGAAAGCCGACACAGGGTTTGACCACGCACTTCAGTGCCATAAGCGCGTACCACAAAATCTTCGGCAACGGTACGGAACAGGTATTCCCAACGGTCGCCGAGATACATGCTGGTCAGCAGCGGCAACTCAAGCTGATTGCCCTGCGGATCATCCCCCAGGCGCACGCGCTCTACACGGATCACCGCCGTAGCTTCTTCGCCGACTTTTACTCCTGCACCCGCCATGCCCCACAGCGTCCAGTCTTTGCCTTCGATGCGCGCCTTGCCCTCACTCACCTCGCTGATCTTGCCGTGCAGACGGTTATTGCTGCCCATAAACTCGGCGGTAAACAGGGTCGACGGCGAACCGTACATTTCCTGCGGCGTGCCCTGTTGTTCGATTTTTCCGTTGTTGAGCAACAGGATGCGATCGGAGATCGCCATCGCCTCGTTCTGATCGTGAGTCACCATCAGTGCCGAAAGCCCCAGCTTGATAATCAGCTCACGCAGGAACACCCGCGCCTCTTCACGCAGCTTGGCGTCGAGATTCGACAAGGGCTCATCCAGCAGGATCACCGGCGGGTTGTACACCAGCGCCCGGCCAATCGCCACGCGCTGCTGCTGGCCACCGGACAACTGATGCGGATGACGCTTGCCCAATTGCCCCAGCCCAAGCTGGTCCAGCACGCCCTGCACCCGCTGGTTGATTTCCGCCGAGGCGACCTTGCGTAATTTCAGCGGGTAGGCGACGTTTTCAAACACGGTTTTATGCGGCCACAGCGCGTAGGACTGAAACACCAGCCCCAGATTGCGCTCTTCCGCCGGGATTTCGCTGCGCGCGCTGCCGTCGTAAACGGTATTGCTGCCGATGATAATGCGCCCCTGGCTCGGTTTCTCCAGCCCGGCGACCGCACGCAGCAGCGTGGTTTTACCGCTGCCCGACGGCCCCAACAGTGAAACCACCTCGCCGCGCTTTAAGTCCATCGAGACCCCCTTCAACACCGGGTTGTCGCCGTAGGTCAAATGCAGGTTTTCTACCGAAAGTTCAATCATGTAATTTCACTCCAAAGCGCAGGGCGATACCCAGACCCAACACCACCAGCAGGATGTTAATAAACGAGAGCGCGGCAACGATATCAATGGCGCCCGCCGCCCACAGGGAAACCAGCATCGAGCCTATGGTTTCGGTACCCGGAGACAACAGATACACCCCGGTGGAATACTCACGTTCGAAAATCAGGAACATCAGCAGCCACGAGCCAATCAGGCCGTAACGCGATAGCGGAATGGTGACGTGACGGGTGATCTGTCCCCGGGTCGCGCCAGCGCTGCGCGCCGCCTCTTCCAGCTCCGGGCCCACCTGCAGCAGCGTCGAAGAGATCAGCCGCAGGCCATAAGCCATCCACACCACGGTGTAAGCCAGCCAGACGCTGAAGATGGTGCTGCGCAAAGACCGCAACCAGACGATCAGGTGCTCCCGCAGCCATTCGGCCACCGGCAACGCCGACAACCAGCCCTCTTTCAAAGACTTATCCAGCCACATCGGCAGGAACAGGAACACCCACAGGAACGCCAGCCCCGCCAGCAGGCCGGGCACCGCACGCGGCACCAGCACGCTGTAATCGAGGAATCGGGTGGCACCGTCGGGTTTGCGGTGCATGGCAATGCCGATAAACAGGTAGCAAACCACCGCCAGCGCGCCGCCGAACACCCCAATCGCCATCGAGTTGACGATCGCCCGCAGCAGGTTCGGCTGCTGCCAAATGGTGCGGAAGGTATTAAGCGACAGCTCGTCCCAGATTGAAACGCCCACGCCCCAGTTGGAGATAAAGGCGCGCAGCACTACCCCTACCAGCGGTACGCCGATGGTCACCGTCAGCCAGAACACCACTACTGCACCGGCAACCCAACGCCATTTACCCAGCGGCAGCGCCCGCGCCTGCGACGCCTTGCCCTTGACGGTGACGAAGCGGTTAGCGGTGCGCATCAGACGGCGCTGTAACATCACCAGCGGTATGGTGATGCAGATCAGCACCACCGCCACCGCCGCCATCAGATGGTAAGACGGCGTGCCCAGCTTATTGGTCAGTTGATACAGGTAGGTCGCCAGCACCAGGTTGCCTTCCGGATCGCCCAGCACCAACATCAGGCCAAACACTTCCAGCCCGAGGAAAAACAGCAGTACCCCGGCGTACAAAATCGACGGTCGCACCATCGGCAAACTGACCGCGGTCATCACCTGCAAAGGCGAGGCCCCCGCCGTTCGTGCGGCTTCTTCCACGTCAGAGCCGACGCTGCGCAAGGCCGAGGAAATATAAAGATAGGCGTGCGGTACGTGCGTCAACCCGGCGATCACCACGATGCTGGGCATCGAGTAGATATTCCACGGCACAAAGCCGAACAGCGCTTCCGCCCACAGCGAAAAGAAGCCGACCGGCCCGGCGGCCACCACGTAGCCAAAGCCCAGAACCATCGGCGAGACAAAGATCGGCACCAGGATCAGCGGCTCAATAAAACGCCGGCCCGGCAAATCGGTTCTGACCATCAAAAAGGCCAGAATACCCCCTAGCGGAATGGCGATCACCACCAGGCCGAAAGCCAGAATAAACCCGCTTTTCAGCGCCTTGTAAAAGTCCGGATCGGTGAAAATAAACTGGAACGCCTCCAGGCTGAAGACCTTGGAGGGGGAGAAAAAGGGAGCGGAGAGGAAACTTTGAATTACGATAAACGACAACGGCACATAGATAACCAGTGCGGTTATCAGCACCACCAAGCCGCGCGGCAGGCTCTGCCACTTTCTGCGCCATGCTTCCATAATATATCCCGATGGTTGTAAACGACGACGACCAAAGGGCGCGCGCCACAATGGCAGACGCGCGTCCGTATCCTGTGTTATTTTGCTGCGGCGGTACGCCACTGCTTGATGTAATCCAGGCGTTTGGCCGGTTGCAGATACTCCAGCAGGCTTTCATCTACCGGGATCGGTTTCAACGCATTGCCAAGCATTTTGGTCATGCCTTCAATGTCGTTTTTGCCTTCAATATCATTGCGAATCGAAGGAATGTCGGCCTGATTGGCAAGAATGCTCTGACCCTTTTCCGACAGCACATAGTTAAGCCACAGTTTTGCCGCATTGGCGTTGGCCGCCTCTTTGCTGATAAAGGACACGCGCGACAGCACCAGGGTGTAATCCTTCGGATAAGAGATGCCCAGAGAAGGATCGGTTTTGGCGCGGGCCTCGGCGTAGGAGCCCAGGATGTTGAAACCAATCAGGTTCTCACCGGATGACACCCTTTCCATCATGGTACCGGTGGAGGATTGCACCGCCAGACCCCCTTTGGCGACCTCAGCCAGCGTGGCGAAATAGTGAGGATCGGCCTTGAAGTCCTGCACCGACAGCATGAAACCCAGCCCTGACTTTTCAATGTCATAGGTGGTGACTTTCTTTTTGAATTTGTCGGTCTGGCTGGCGATCAGCTTGGCCAGCGCGGCGTGCGAGTCCGGCACATCCCCCTGCGGGATCAGCCGTTTGTTATAGATGAAAACTACCGGCTCGTAGGTGGTACCGTAGGCTTTCTCTTTCCATACCGCCCACTTGGGCAGTTGACCCTGCTCCGGCGAAGCGTATTCCTGCGCATAGTCGGTCGCCAGCTTCAGCGCGGTGTCCATCGACGAACTCCATACCACATCGCCGCTGGTGCCTCCCGCCGCCTGTTCGCTGATATACCGGTTGTACAGCTCGGTGCTGTTCATGTCGTTGTATTCGACCTTCACGCCCGGATACTGCGCTTCGAACCCCTGGATCAGCGGGCCGGCAGCCTTGGTATCGGTAGTGGAGTACACCACCACCTTGCCTTCTTTCTTCGCGCCGTCCACAATTTTCTGATAGTCGGCTGGATAGCCGGCCGGAAATTCAGCGTAAGCAGGCACTGCACCCAGTACCGCCATCGCCACCACCGACGCGCCGATTCTTGTCAACATGATCAACTCCTGGTTACATTTAAGAAACTAAAAATTAACATATAGTTAATAAGTGTTCCTAAGCAACGCCGTTGATTTTTTATCTTCGGGTTTTGTGAGGTTGGCCGATTTTTAGGCAATAAAAAACCCGGCATTGCCGGGTTATCGTCATCATGTTCAGGGCGCAGCATGCGGTGCCCCTACTTACGGCTTACTTCAGCAGTGCCTGCGCCTTGGCCACCACGTTTTCCACGGTGAAACCAAACTCTTTGAACAGCTGCTCCGCCGGTGCTGACTCGCCGAAGCTGGTCATGCCCACGATGGCGCCGTTCAGGCCCACATACTTGTACCAGTAGTCCGCGATACCCGCTTCCACCGCCACGCGTGCGCTTACCGCCGCCGGCAGCACGGATTCACGGTAGGCCGCATCCTGCTTGTCGAACGCGTCGGTAGACGGCATGGAGACCACGCGCACCTTAGTGCCCGCTGCGGTCAGCTGGTCTGCCGCTTCCACGGT
>NZ_MCGS01000042.1:0-57990 GCF_002607755.1 Serratia sp. BW106 | reverse complement strand
AACATTTGGGGTTCAGTTCATATACCGCGCCCGTTACACATTACAGATGCGGAATATTGCGGCCGTAATAGATTTCCTGCATCTCTTTCCACAGCAGATCGGTAATCTCTTTACGTTCGGCGGCACTCAGCGTATCCGGTTTGGCATTGAACAGGTAATGCTTCAGATCGAAATCCTTCAGCAACATCTTGGTGTGGAAGATGTTCTCCTGATAAACATTCACATCCATCATGTGGTACAGCGCCTTCATATCATCAGACATAAAGTTCTGGATCGAGTTGATCTCATGATCGATATAATGCTTCACGCCGTTCACGTCGCGGGTAAAGCCGCGCACGCGGTAATCCATGGTAACGATGTCGGATTCCAACTGGTGGATCAGGTAATTCAGCGCCTTAAGCGGTGAGATCACGCCGCAGGTCGATACTTCAATATCGGCGCGGAAGGTGCACAGGCCGCCTTCAGGATGGCTTTCCGGGTAGGTGTGGACGCAGATATGGCTCTTGTCCAGGTGCGCTACCACCGTTTTTGACAGTGGGCCAGGGTGCTCCGAGGTATCGACATCGTTCGGATCAACCGGTTCTTCACTGACCAGAATGGTGACGCTGGCGCCCTGAGGCTCATAGTCCTGGCGTGCGATGTTCAGAATATTAGCGCCAATGATCGAGCAGGTTTCGCTCAGGATCTCGGTCAGCCGATTGGCGTTGTATTGCTCGTCAATGTAGGCGATATAGCCAGCGCGATCGTCCGCGGTTTTGGCGTAACAAATATCGTAAATACAAAAACTCAGGCTCTTGGTCAGGTTGTTGAAGCCGTGCAGTTTTAGCTTATGCAATTTGGTTCACCTCCTTTATCTTCTCGCTTAACGTGTAACGTTCAGTGCGTCGAGCAAATACTGCGGCAGAGCAAAGCTGCCCGCGTGAATTGCCGGGTTGTAATAACGACAGCTTAAACCGCTTTGATGAAAGCGATGTTGCAGCGTTGCCAGATCGAGCTGGCGCAGCGCCGGATCCTGGCTCGCCCAGGCGAAGGTCATGATGCCGCCGTAATAGGTCGGGATCGCCGCCTGGTAAAAGCTAACGTCGTTGAAGTACTGGCTCAGTTTGGTGTGGCTATTGACCGCTTCGTCTTGCTGCAGGAAGCACACGCCGTTCTGCGCAACAAAAATGCCGCCTTCGTTCAGGCTGCGTGCACAACCTTCGTAGAACGCTGAAGTGAACAGGCTTTCGCCAGGGCCGATAGGGTCGGTACAGTCGGAGATAATCACATCGAATTTTTCATCGGTCTGATTAACAAAGTTGACGCCGTCGTCGATCACCAGCTTGAAGCGTGGGTCGTCGTAAGCTCCGGCATTGTGGTTTGGCAGGTATTGGCGACAGAACTCGACCACGCCGGCGTCGATCTCGACCATGGTGATCTGCTCAACGCCCTGATGCCGGCTGACTTCACGCAGCATGGCGCCGTCACCGCCGCCGATGATCAGCACCTTCTTCGCCTGACCGTGGGCCAGCAGTGGTACGTGGGTCATCATTTCGTGATAAATGAACTCATCACGTTCGGTGGTTTGCACCACGCCGTCGAGCGCCATAACGCGCCCCAGAACCGGGTTTTCAAAAATCACCAGATCCTGATGCTCGGTCTTCTCACGATACAGTATCTTCTCTACCGAGAAGTACTGGCCGAAGTTGGCATGCAGCGTTTCATACCAAATTTCTTTCTGGGTCATGTGCGGGAACTCCGTAATAACAGCCATGAAAAATTGGCGCAACATCATAGCTAACTCTGCCTGGTGATGCACGGCTGAATTTCAAACAGAGATAGCGCAAGGCGGGGGATTAGTTGGCGTAAGCCAGCAGGCTAAGCGAGTCGCGTGCCAGGGATTTGCACTTGTTGGGGGTAGGGATGGCGATACCACTGAGATCGCGATAGCTGTCTTCACCCAGCGCCTTCATATTAAAGCTATTATAGTTGCTCAGATCCCAACGGTTTTGCTGGGCAAAATAAACGATGGCGCGTTTGATTTGGGCATTGGGCAAGTCGTTATAGCCGCAGTCATTTTTCAAATAAATAAAGACCGCCGTCAGATCGGCCAGATCTTCCGCCTCAGACTCATTCAGCGCCAGACTGGCGTTGGAGAACCCCAGCATGGTGAGCAACAGCACCAGTAACGTTGTTTTTTTCATCATGAAAATAGACCTGTTTATTGTCCACAGACGTTATCACACTTGCCTGTAAAGGCACCAAATTTTATTACCTGCAGGTAACATAACCGGCAGCAAAGGCTTGACCTTCCGCTTAGGGGAGGGTTTAGGCTGTGCGCAGATAAAGCTATACCCATAATCTTTCAAGGTGCAGGTTCATTGAATGAGCTGCACCTTGCGTCGCATTAAGTGCCGATCACTGAAAAAGGGAGTCAGCGATGTTACGCCGTGATTTTATCAAATTGACCGCTGCGCTGGGCGCGGCAAGTGCTTTACCCTTGTGGAGCCGGGGCGCGTGGGCAGCTGAACTGCCGGCGTTGCCGATCCCGCCGTTGCTGATGCCAGACGCGCAGGGGAAAATTGCTTTGGCGCTGCAAACCGGTGAAATGAACTGGCTGCCGGGCAAGGCAACCCAAACCTGGGGGGTTAATGGTGCATTGTTGGGGCCGGCGGTACGGCTGCAGCGTGGCAAGCCGGTCACGGTGGATATCCGCAATGGCTTGCCGGAGGCCAGTACCGTCCACTGGCACGGTCTGGAAATCCCCGGCGACGTCGATGGCGGCCCACAGGCGCTGATTCAGCCAGGTACCACGCGCAGGGTGCAGTTCACGGTGGAACAGCCCGCAGCTACCTGCTGGTTCCATCCGCACACCCACGGCAAGACCGGTCAGCAGGTGATT
This sequence comes from Serratia sp. BW106, assembly GCF_002607755.1. Lineage (NCBI taxonomy): Bacteria > Pseudomonadati > Pseudomonadota > Gammaproteobacteria > Enterobacterales > Yersiniaceae > Serratia > Serratia sp. BW106. The sequence continues at coordinate 55,109 of NZ_MCGS01000042.1, read as the reverse complement.
ATGGGCTTGGCAGGGCTGGTGCTGTTGGAAGATGAAGAGAGCAGCAAGCTGCCATTGCCGAAAACCTGGGGGCAGGATGATATTCCGGTGATCCTGCAGGACAAGCGGCTGGGCAAAGACGCACAGATTGAATACCAACTGGATGTCATGAGCGCAGCGGTAGGCTGGTTCGGTGATCGCATGTTCACCAACGGTGCCCTGTATCCACGGCATGTGGCACCTCGCGGCTGGCTGCGCCTGCGTTTTCTCAACGGTTGCAATGCGCGTTCGTTGAATCTGGCAACCAGTGATAACCGTCCACTCTATGTGATCGCCAGTGATGGTGGTTTTCTGGCCGAACCGGTCAAGCTGACCGAGCTGTCGATGCTGATGGGCGAACGCTTCGAAGTGCTGGTGGATGCCTCCGATGGCAAACCCTTTGATATCGTCACGCTGCCGGTTCAACAGATGGGCATGACGCTGGCACCGTTCGACCAGCCGCTGCCGGTATTGCATATTCAGCCTTCGCTGGCGCAGGGTATCAAGACCATGCCGGACAGCCTGGTGAAACTGCCTGTATTACCGGCGGTGAGCGGGATCCAGGAGCGCTGGCTGCAACTGATGATGAACCCGCAGTTGGACAAGCTGGGCATGCAGGCCTTGATGGATCGCTACGGTCATCAGGCCATGGCCGGCATGAGCATGGATCACGGCAATATGGCTAAAGGCGACGGTGAGATGGCCGACATGAAAGGCATGGACCACGGCGCGATGAAAGGCATGGATCACGGTAATATGAAGGGGATGGATCAGGGTGCCAAGCCGTTCGACTTCAGCCATGGCAATATGATCAACGGTAAAGCCTTCGACATGACCAAGCCGATGTTTGAAGCCAAGCGCGGAAAATATGAAAAATGGACCATTTCCGGTGAAGGCGACATGATGCTGCACCCGTTCCATATTCACGGCACTCAGTTCCGTATTCTGTCGGAAAACGGCAAGCCCCCGGCGGCCCACCGTAGCGGCTGGAAAGATACGGTGCTGGTTGAAGGTTGGCGCAGTGAAGTGCTGGTGCGTTTTGATCACCCAGCCAACAGCGATCATGCTTATATGGCCCACTGCCACCTGTTGGAACATGAAGATACCGGCATGATGCTGGGCTTTACCGTAACCGACTGATCCACCACTCTGGAACAACGGGCGGCGCACTCGCGTCGCCACTGGCTTCAGGCTATGCTAAACTCTGCGCCCTTCTTCCGGCAACTGACCTGAAAACTATGAAACACACTGTAGAAGTAATGATTTCCGAGCAGGAAGTTAAGACACGTATCGCCGAACTTGGCCGCCAGATCACCGAAGATTACCGCGATAGCGGCAGTGATATGGTGTTGGTCGGACTGCTGCGCGGCTCCTTTATGTTCATGGCCGATCTGTGTCGCACGATTGAAGTGCCGCATGAGGTCGACTTTATGACCGCTTCCAGCTACGGCAGCGGCATGTCTACCACCCGTGATGTGAAAATCCTCAAGGATTTGGATGAAGACATCCGTGGTAAAGACGTGCTGATCGTGGAAGACATCATTGATTCCGGCAATACGCTGAACAAAGTGCGCGAAATTCTGGCGCTGCGCGGGCCGAAATCTCTGGCGATCTGTACCCTGTTGGACAAGCCTGAACGCCGTGAGGTTGAAGTGCCGGTTGAGTACGTGGGCTTCCCCATTCCGGACGAGTTTGTGGTGGGTTATGGTATCGACTACGCTCAGCGTTATCGCCATCTGCCGTACGTCGGCAAAGTGGTGCTGCTGGACGAGTAATAAGCTGCGGGCGCGGTTTACCGCGCCCGTGACAGAATTAAATGCCCTTATCCTGCTGCAATGTGGCCATGGCCTTGCGATAGCCCATCTCCAGGCTTTCGCGGCTGGTGGCCGCCACTTCAAGATCGCGCAAGCGTCCGTCCTGGATGCCATACACCCAGCCGTGAATCATGACTTTCTGGCCACGTTTCCACGCTGATTGCATGATGGTGGAATGACCCAGGTTGTAAACCTGCTCAATCACGTTGATTTCACAGAGCACATCGAGGCGTTGTTCCGGCTCCAGTTCACCCAACAGTGAGCTGTGCTTGTACCACAGGTCACGAATGTGCAGCAGCCAGTTGTTGATCAGCCCCAGTTCCGGGTTCTCAACCGCGGCTTCCACACCGCCGCAGCCCAGGTGGCCGCAAATAATGATATGTTCAACTTCCAGCACGTCGACGGCGTACTGCACCACTGACAGACAGTTTAAATCGGTATGAATCACCAGGTTGGCCACGTTGCGGTGGACAAACAGTTCACCTGGCTCCAGTCCGGTCAGTCTTTCCGCGGGAACGCGGCTGTCTGAACAACCTATCCATAAAAAGCGGGGCTTTTGCGCCTGGGCTAAACGTTCAAAAAAGTCTGGATCTTCCTTGCTGATGTTAGCTGACCAGGTATGGTTATTAGCGATAAGCTTTTCGATTTCTTTCATGGAGGTTATAGACCTGTAACGAACAGATTGCGTTGGGGTAATATAGGACAAGCATCACATTTTGGAAATCGGAACAGTTACGCAAGACGATATTCAGCCACTTTTTATACAGTATGGCGGGATGGAACCTGAATTTTCCGCACGGATTTGCCTCAGTGAAAACGCTGCTGATGATAAGATCACCTTCATTACAAGACGCAGCAGCATACTCATCGTCACAAGGTACTTTTTAACTTATGAATTATGCACTGGAAATAGCGCAGTTAACCAAAACTTACGCCGGTGGCGTCAAGGCGTTGCGCGGGATCGACCTGAACGTCGAGGCAGGGGATTTCTACGCTTTGCTGGGGCCTAACGGCGCCGGGAAATCCACCACCATCGGCATTATCAGTTCGCTAGTCAATAAGACGTCCGGCAGCGTGCGAGTGTTCGGCTACGACATCGATAAAGACATTGTTAATGCCAAACGCCAGCTTGGACTGGTGCCGCAGGAGTTCAACTTTAACCCGTTTGAAACCGTAATGCAGATTGTGGTCAATCAGGCAGGCTACTATGGCGTGACTCGCCGTGAAGCCCTGGTGCGGGCGGAAAAATACCTGACCCAGTTGGATCTGTGGGGCAAGCGCGATGAACGCGCCCGCATGTTATCCGGCGGGATGAAGCGCCGCCTGATGATCGCCCGCGCATTGATGCATCAGCCAAAATTGCTGATCCTCGATGAACCGACTGCCGGGGTAGATATCGAGCTGCGCCGCTCGATGTGGGGCTTCCTGAAAGAGCTCAACGCTCAGGGCACCACCATTATCCTCACCACCCACTATCTGGAAGAGGCAGAAATGCTGTGCCGCAATATCGGCATTATCCAGAACGGCGAACTGGTGGAAAATACCTCGATGAAAGGTCTGTTGGCCAAGCTGAAGTCTGAAACCTTCATCCTCGATCTGGCGGCGAAAAGCCCGTTACCGAAGCTGGACGGTTACCGCCACCGCCTGACGGACACTTCAACGCTGGAAGTGGAAGTGATGCGCGAGCAGGGCCTGAATGGTCTGTTTGCCCAGCTCAGCACCCAGGGCGTTCAGGTACTGAGTATGCGTAACAAGGCTAACCGGCTGGAAGAGCTGTTTGTCACCCTGGTTAACGGTAATGGAGAAAAAGCATGATGCGTTTGTATTGGGTGGCCTTACAGAGCATCTGGGCCAAAGAGATCAACCGTTTTGCCCGCATCTGGATCCAGACGCTGGTACCGCCGGTGATCACCATGACGCTGTATTTCATCATCTTCGGCAACCTGATTGGTTCACGCATCGGTGAGATGCACGGTTTTGATTACATGCAGTTTATCGTCCCTGGCCTGATCATGATGGCGGTGATCACCAACTCATATGCCAACGTGGCCTCCTCGTTCTTCAGCGCCAAATTCCAACGTAATATTGAAGAACTGCTGGTGGCGCCGGTACCGACGCACGTGGTGATCGCCGGCTACGTCGGCGGTGGTGTCGCGCGCGGTGTTTGTGTCGGCGTGCTGGTCACCGTGATCTCGCTGTTCTTCGTGCCGCTACAGGTGCATGCCTGGTGGGTGATTGTGGCCACGCTGCTGCTGACGGCGATTTTGTTCTCGCTGGCGGGCCTGATCAATGCGGTGTTTGCCACCACCTTTGACGATATCAGCCTGATCCCGACCTTCGTGTTGACGCCGCTGACCTATCTGGGTGGGGTGTTTTACTCGCTGACGCTGCTGCCGCCGTTCTGGCAGGCGGTGTCCAAACTGAACCCGATCGTCTACATGATCAGCGGATTCCGCTATGGCTTCCTGGGCATCAGCGACGTGCCGTTGGCGCTGACCATGACGGTGCTGGTGGCGTTTATTGCAGTGTTCTACCTGTTGTCCTGGTACCTGATTGAGCGCGGTCGCGGTCTGCGTACCTGATTAACCTGTGTCCCCGGGCATCGCGTGCGGGGACGCTTTTATTGACCTGAAGCAAGCACCCTGTAAATCAATAAAATTGCTCAAATAACCCCTTTCTCCCGGCTGTTCAAATCGTGCTATGCTGGCGCTCCACATTTTCTCCATTTTGTTATATGCCCTATGAATTTCAAGTTGCGGCTTGAAAGGCGACGGGTATACGCACTCGTAAGCAGAACATAACCATGCGGTCTACACACAAGATAGCGGCTGGGTTACTCGGCATCCTGATGTCACTTGTCGCCCCGGCAAGCCTGGCAAATTTGCTGTCGGAAGACAGTGCTGTTAAATCCGAATATATGGAAGCGCAACGCGATAGCGAAGTCTATTCGCTGATTGGCGAGCATGTCATCCCGGTTGGTGAAGTGAAACAGGGGCAACTGATCCAGGTGTTCCCGGCGGATGCGGAATATTACGAGTTCAAATTCGGCCACGGCACGGGGTTTATTGATAAAGACGACGTGCGCGATCTCAAAAAATCACGCAAGGTGAAGGATGATCTGGGGGAGCTGAATAAACCGCTGACCAACCAGAATCTGATCACTCACAAGGCGATCAACGTTTATACCGATGCGGATAACAGCAGCGATGTGTTTGGCGTGCTGGAAGAAAACCTGCGCTACCCGATCATCGGTAAGCTGAAAGACCGGCTCAACAACACCTGGTACGAGATCAACATTGGCGATCGCCTGGGCTATGTCAGTGAGCTGGACTGCGAGATTGACACCGGCATACCGATACTGACCTACCATCACCTGCTGAAAAACGAAGAGAACAAGCGCTTCCGCCATACCTCGACCACCACGTCGGACGTGGCGTTCAGTAACCAGATGACCTATCTGAAGCAGGCGGGCTATGACACCATTTCCCTGTATCAGTTGGAAGCCTACCTGAAAAACCAGATCAACCTGCCGGGCAGGGCGGTAGTACTGACGTTTGATGACGGGCTGAAATCGGTCTATCGCTATGCTTATCCAGTCTTGAAGAATTACGGCTTCCGCGCTACGGCGTTTATCATTTCTTCGCGCATTAAACGTCACCCGCAAAAGTGGAACCCAGACTCGCTGCAGTTTATGAGTATTTCCGAACTGAAGCAGATTCAGGACGTCTTCGACGTGCAGTCACATACCCATTTCCTGCATCGCACCGACGGTAATCGTCAGCCGATCCTGCTGAGCCGCTCGCTGCACAATATCGAATTCGATTTTGAGCACTCACGCCGTGCGCTGTCGCAGTTTAATCCGCATGTGCTGTATGTGTCCTACCCGTTTGGCGGCTACAACCAGCGGGCGATACAGGCCGCGAAAGATGCCGGGTTCCATATGGCCGTGACCACGGTGCAGGGCAAAGTGAAACCGGGGGATAACCCCTATACGCTGAAACGGCTGTATATTTTGCGCACCGACTCGATTCAGACCATGGCGGACAGAATAGCCAACAAGCCAGGAACGCTGGTGGTGCAATAGCAAGAAAGGAACGGGCGCCGACAGCGCCCGTTTTACTTTTAGGCGACCTGTACCGGCACGGCTTTCGCCTTGCGCTGCAGGTGGTTGTCACCTTCGAAATAGGCTACTTTCGGATGGTGCTGGCGGGCATCGGCATCGCTCATCTGTACATAGGAGCAGATGATCAGTTTGTCGCCCACGCAGGCGCAACGTGCTGCCGCACCGTTGACCGAAATAATGCGCGAACCGCGTTCGGCGGCGATGGCATAGGTCGAGAAACGCTGACCGTTATCAACGTTATAAATATCGATAGCTTCATATTCCAGAATGCCTGCGGCTTCCAGGAAGTCCTGGTCGATGGCGCAGGAGCCCTCATAGTGCAAGTCAGCCTGAGTCACTTTCACCCGATGCAGCTTGCCTTGCAGCATAGTACGTATCATAACTTTACCTAACTAAGTATCAGCCTTCACAGGCGATTGGGGTTGAACATCCATCCGGCGTCATCGTCACCGATAAGCCTGCCATTGTCTACTGCCAGGCGGGGCGCAATGGTGACGATTGCACAAAAAATGACTTACAGCGTCAGGTCAACCTGTTGATTGTCGATCAACCGCGCCTTGCCCAGCCAGGCGGCCATCAACACCACCGCACGGCGACTTTCAACGCCGAGTGGCTGCAGGCTGTCGGCGTCACGAATAAACAGCTCATCCGGCGTGAAACCAGCGTTGCGCAGGTGTTCGGCGGTTTGTTCCAGCAACTCGTCGACGTGGCGTTCGCCGTTGCTGAGCTGTTCTGCCAACGCATTCATGATTTTGCTGAGCTGCGGGGCGATTTTACGCTCTTCAGCGGTCAGGTAGCCGTTGCGTGAGCTGAGTGCCAGGCCATCTTTGGCGCGAACAGTAGGTACGCCGACGATATCGATGTCATAGCCCATGTCCGCCACCATCTTGCGGATCAACGCCAGTTGCTGGTAATCCTTCTCGCCAAAACAGGCCAGATCCGGCTGCACCAGATTGAACAACTTGCTGACAATGGTGGCGACGCCGCGGAAGTGGCCCGGACGGCTGGCACCTTCCAGCATGCTGGAGATACCCGGCACATCGACGTAGGTTTGCTGTTCCAGCCCCTGCGGATAGACATCGGCCGGGGCCGGTGCAAACACCAGTTCAACGCCGCGACGGGTCAGCTTTTCGCTGTCCTCCTGCAGGGTACGTGGGTAACGCGCCAGATCTTCTGGACGTTCGAATTGCATCGGGTTGACGAAGATACTGACCACCACGATATCGGCGCGCGCACGGGCTTCATCGATCAGTGTCATATGGCCTTCGTGCAGGTTGCCCATGGTTGGCACCAGCGCGATGCGTTTCCCATCCTGACGCCAGCGGCGGATCTGCTGACGCAACAGCGGCAGGGTTTCGATAATTACCATTGCATAACTCCTAGCGCAGTCACTTTAGTTGAAAGAGTGCTCTTCAGCGGGGTAAATTCCTTGCTCCACGTCCTGAATATAGTGTTGCACCGCCGAGCGGATATCGCCGCTTTGCGCCAGGAAGTTTTTAGCGAATTTCGGCGTGTGACCGCCGGTGATACCGAATGCGTCGTGCATCACCAGGATCTGTCCATCGGTGGCGTTACCGGCGCCAATGCCGATCACCGGGATGGTCAGGGCTTCGGTGACCTTGTGTGCCAGTTCGGTCGGTACGCACTCCAGCACCAGCAGTTGGATACCGGCCAGCTCCAGATTTTTTGCATCTTCCAGCAGCTGCTTGGCGGCGAGCTCATCACGGCCCTGCACCTTGTAGCCGCCGAAGACGTTGACCGACTGCGGTGTCAGGCCGAGGTGGCCGCATACCGGCACGGCGCGTTCGGTGAGCGTTTTCACCGTTTCACACAGCCAACTGCCGCCTTCCAGCTTCACCATATTGGCACCGGCCTGCATCAGTTCGGCGGCATTGGCACAGGCCAACTGTGGGGTGGCGTAACTCATAAAGGGCAGGTCGGCCAGCAGCAGACAGGCCGGTGCGCCACGGCGCACGGCACGGGTATGATAGGCAATGTCGGCAACGGTGACCGGCAGCGTGGAGTCGTGGCCCTGCAGCGTCATGCCCAGCGAATCGCCCACCAGCAGCACTTTAACGCCTTGCTCTTCAAACAGTTTGGCAAAGCTGGCATCGTAGGCGGTGAGGGAAGCAAACTTGCGCTGTTCCTGCTTCCACTGGTGCAAATGGGTCACGGTGGTGGGTTTCATCACGTCGTCTCCTGAATAGGGTCGTGCGGCGTGCGCAGGGCCCTGGCTGCAAAAAAGTGCTGTCATTCTACTGTAACCCTAACGGGGTGGGTAGCGCAGATCATAATGCTTAAGCGGTTCTTAAGAACCTTGTGGTGTAATGGCCGGCAATGGCTAAAAAAGGACGCACATGCGAATACTGCTGATAGAAGATGACAAGTTAATCGGCGACGGAATCAAGGCCGGGCTGACCAAGCTCGGCTTTAATCTGGACTGGTTTACCGATGGGCTGGTCGGCAAAAATGCGCTGGAAAGCGCGCCCTACGATGCGGTGATCCTCGATCTGAGCCTGCCGGGCCTTGATGGCCTGGACTTGTTGCGTCAGTGGCGGCAGGCCGGTCATGACGTGCCGGTGCTGATCCTGACCGCGCGCGACGCGCTGGAGCAACGGGTCAACGGCCTGCAAAGCGGGGCCGATGATTATCTGTGCAAGCCTTTTGCCCTGGCGGAGGTGGCGGCGCGGCTGCAGGCGTTGATCCGCCGTCGCCATGGTCAACTGATGCCACAACTGGTGCATGGTAATGTGGTGTTTGATAGCGCCACCCGCAGCGTGAGCTGCAACGGTGAGCCGATCACGCTGACGCCACGCGAACTGGCGGTGCTGGAACTGTTCCTGCATAACAAGGGGCGGGTGCTGGCGCGGCCGCTGATCCAGGAAAAACTGTACAACTGGGACGATGACGTCAGCAGCAACGCCGTGGAGGTCCATATCCATCATCTGCGGCGCAAGCTGGGTAACGGGTTCATCCGCACCCTTCACGGCGTGGGTTACACGCTGGGGGATGACGCGTGAAACATCTTAGTCTGCGGCTACGGCTGATCCTGATTTTCAGCCTGCTGGCGCTGTTGACCTGGTGCTCTGCCAGCCTGGTGGCGTGGATGATGACGCGCAACACCATCAACGAAGTGTTTGATACTCAACAGATGCTGTTTGCCAAACGGCTGGCAACCGTCAACCTGGGCGATCTTCTGGCCGATGAGAGCGTACGCAGCCTGCCGAAAACCAAAAAGCTGGTGCATCACGGCAAGCGTGGCGAGCAGGATGATGACGCGCTGGCGTTCGCCATCTTCGATCGCGATGGCAAGATGCTGCTCAACGACGGGGAAAATGGCGCGGATTTCCGCTTTGACGGCGATCGCGAAGGTTTCACCGATGGCGAACGCAAAGGCGATGACGACAGTTGGCGCTTACTGTGGCTGACCAGCCCGGATGGCCGCTATCGCATCGTGGTAGGGCAAGAGTGGGATTATCGCCGGGATATGGCGCTGGGCATGGTGACCGGGCAACTGGTGCCGTGGTTGGTGACGCTGCCGATCCTGATGCTACTGATTGCGCTGATGGTTGGGCGTGAGCTGCGGCCACTGCGAAGTGTTGCAGCAGGATTGCGCCAGCGCGCACCGGACGATGCCACGCCATTGGACGCGCGTCAGGTACCGACCGAAGTCCGGCCGCTGGTCGATGCGCTTAACGCACTGTTTACTCGCATCAATGCGTTGCTGGTGCGTGAACGGCGCTTTACGTCTGATGCCGCCCATGAGCTGCGCAGTCCGTTGGCGGCGCTGCGGGTGCAGACAGAGGTGGTGCAGTTGGCCGGTGATGACGAGCCGATGCGTGAGCATGCGTTGGGCAATCTGACGGTGGGTATCGATCGTGCCACCCGGCTGGTGGATCAACTGCTGACGCTATCGCGGCTGGATTCCCTGTCTGACCTGGCTGAGCTGGAAGCGGTCGATTGGGGCCAACTGGTGCCGATGACGCTGGCAGAGCAGGATCGCCATGCTCATGCTGCCGGCGTCACCCTGCGTTACGAACAACAGGGCTCGCCACCGCCGCTACAGGGGCAAACGCTGCTGCTGTCGCTGCTGGTGCGTAATCTGCTGGATAATGCGGTGAGGTATACTCCAGCGGGCGGCATCGTAACTGTGAGGCTGACAGAGCGCCTGCTGACGGTCGAGGATAATGGTCCTGGGGTAACGGTGGAACATCTGGCGCGGTTGGGGGAACGTTTTTATCGTCCGCCAGGCCAGGAGCAAACCGGCAGTGGGTTGGGGTTGTCGATTGTGCAGCGTATTGCCGGCTTACACGGACTGCGCGTTAGCTTTGCCAACCGGCCAGAAGGGGGATTTGTTGCTCAGGTGATGCTGTAGGGCGTGGCATGCTGCGTCTGACTCAGGCTTTGTGCTTGGGTTTGTGCCAGAGTTCCATGCCATTTTGCGGCACGCGTTTCAGGCAACTGGCCAGTGATTCGCCATCGGGGAAGATTAACTCGGGGGCGATTTCTGCCAACGGATAGAGCATGAACTCACGCTCTTTCAGACCGTAATGCGGCACCGTCAGGCGGTCGGTATGAATGACCTGCTCGCCATACAGCATGATATCCAGATCCAGAGTCCGTGGGCCCCAGCGCTCATCTTTGCGCACGCGGCCCTGATTGCGTTCTATCGCTTGGGTGTGATCGAGCAACTGTTCTGCGGGTAGCAAGGTATCCAGTGCCACCACCGCATTGAGATAGTCCGGCTGGTTCTGCGGGCCCAGCGGCTTGGTGCGGTAAAACGAAGAACAAACGATCAACCGGCTGCGTGGGAGATGCTCCAACGCTTCCAGTGCGGCTTTCACCTGTTGTAGCGGGTGCGCCAGGTTGCTACCCAGCGCGATATAAACGCGGATCATTATTCTCCTTCTTTACGCGGCGTCCGGCGGCGAGGGCGGCGTTGACGCGCGCGGCGCGGTGCCGGATCGTCACCCAAAGTACTCAACATGGTTTTCTGGCGTGCCGGAGTGGCTTCCTGGAACTCGCCCCACCATTCGGCCAGACGCAGCATTTCCTGGTTTTCTTCCACTTCGGCACGCAGCGCCAGCAGATCGTAAGCGGCGCGGAATTTCGGGTGTTCCATCAGCTTGTGCGCGCGCTTGCCCTGACGACGGGACAGGCGAAGCTGCAACTGCCAGATATCGCGAACCAGCGTGGTGATGCGTTTCGGGATGGCCAGCGAACGACACTGCTCGTCCAACACGTCATTCATCGCCAGCGCGAAGGCGTCGTAGTACGCCAGTCCGCTCTCCTGCGCCAGTTTCTGCGCATGTTCCAGCAGCGGGTACCAAAGCATAGCAGCAAACAGGAACGCCGGGTTGACGCGCATGTCGTTCTGCAGGCGGTAGTCGGTGTTCTTCAGCACCTGCGCCAGAATACGCTCCATCGGCGTGTCCTGGGTCGGCGTGAAGTGACGTGAAATCTGTGGGAACAGCGGCTGGAACAACTGATATTCACACAGCTTCAGATAGGTCGGATAACCGTAGCCTGCCTGCAGCAGCTTGAGAGACTCTTCAAACAGACGTGCCGGCGGGATCTCATGCAGCAAGGATGCCAGGCGCGGGATCGGCTCGGCGGTTTCGTCACTGATGGTCATGTCCAGCTTGGCGGCAAAGCGCACTGCGCGCAGCATGCGCACCGGATCTTCACGATAACGGGTTTCCGGATCGCCAATCAGGCGGATCACGCCCTGTTTGAGATCGCGCAGGCCGTTGACGTAATCACGCAGAGTGAAGTCCGCTACGCCGTAATACAGGCTGTTGATGGTGAAGTCGCGGCGCTGGGCATCTTCTTCGATCGAACCGAAGATGTTGTCGCGCAGCAGCATGCCGTTTTGGGCCTGCTGGGAAGAATTTTTGTCAGATTCCGGCGTTTGCTGCTCGTGGTGACCACGGAAGGTGGCAACCTCGATAATTTCCGGCCCGAACATCACGTGTGCCAGGCGGAAGCGGCGGCCAACCAAACGGCAGTTGCGGAACAGCTTGCGCACTTGCTCCGGCGTTGCGTTGGTGGTGATGTCGAAATCTTTCGGTTTTTTGCCCAGCAACAGGTCACGTACGCCGCCACCGACCAGATAGGCCTCGAAGCCGGATTTATTCAGGCGATACAGCACCTTCAGCGCATTCTCACTGATGTCTTTACGTGAGATGGAATGCTGGTCGCGTGGGATCACGGTCATTGAACCGTTGCTCTCTGCGGCAGGAAAAGGTGAGCGTTTACGCGGTGCCGGTCGGCGGGCAGGGCTTTCTCTGCCGCGATCGGCGGAACGTTGCTGCGGCGCGGCCGGCGGTGCCACCACCACGCTTTCTTCGCGGACTACGTTTTTATCGCTGACCGGCGCATCATCGCGCGGCTGCTTGTCATCGCGGATTAGCACCTTACGGCAGAAATTGGCTACTCGGGTAAAAATGGTACACCTCGATAGTGTCTGATAAAAATGGCGCTAACAAAAAATAGCGGCTAATCATAGCTCACCATGGCTCTTTTGAGAATGCCGATGTGTTTTCGTCCAGGGAAATAGCCTCCCGGCGCGGCACATCATCCAGCTTCCAGTGTGCGATTGCCCAGCTCAATAATAACGACAGGTCAAGATCTTGCCAGCTTTCCGGCAGCGGTTGGCGCAGAAATTTTAGCGCGGCCACCAGTATTGGGCGTGGATCGCCGTCGGGCAGAGCGGGTGCATGGTTTTGCTTCGACAGTTTGATACCGTTGGCGCCCAGCGCCAGCGGCAGATGCACATAGGCGGGCACCGGCGCCTGTAACTGATGGTACAGCGCTATCTGGCGCACCGTCGGTTCGATCAGGTCGGCACCACGAACGATTTCGGTAATGCCCTGGAAATGGTCGTCCACCACCACCGCCAGGTTATAGGCGAACAGCCCATCACGTCGACGAATGATAAAGTCTTCCTGTGCCAGCGCCCGGTCGGCCTGCAACTCGCCCTGCAGGCGGTCATGAAAGGCGTAAACCGGGGAGGACTGACGCAAGCGAATGGCGGCACCTTGCGGGCCAAGATTCAAAGGGCGACAGTGGCCGTCATACAGGCCGCCTATCTGCTGAATACGGCTGCGGGTACAGTTGCAGAAATAGCTGAGCCCCTGCTGATGCAGTTGATCCAGAGCGGCGCGGTAGGCTTCATGACGTTGGGATTGATAGATGACCTGGCCGTCCCAGAGGAGACCATAGTGTTCCAGAGCGGATAAGATACGATCGGCCGCACCGGCGACTTCACGCGGGGGATCGATATCTTCAATGCGAACCAGCCACTGCCCGCGTTGAGCACGAGCCTGGAGGTAGCTTCCCAGAGCGGCAATCAGCGAGCCGAAATGCAGATCCCCGGAAGGCGATGGGGCAAAGCGCCCCACATAATGTCTTTCTTGCATATCAGAGGGGAAACTTTCCCTTTTCTCTGTGCGGCGCACGCAGAACGCACGCCGCAGCGGTAACAACTGTATTAGCCGGCCATCTGCTTTTCGCGGATTTCGGCCAGAGTCTTGCAGTCGATGCACAAATCGGCAGTCGGACGCGCTTCAAGGCGACGAATGCCAATCTCCACGCCACAAGAGTCGCAGTAGCCGAAATCTTCGTCTTCTACTTTCTTCAGCGTTTTCTCGATCTTTTTGATCAGTTTGCGTTCACGATCGCGGTTACGCAGTTCAAGACTGAACTCTTCTTCCTGAGTGGCACGGTCGGCCGGATCAGGGAAGTTAGCTGCCTCTTCCTGCATATGAGTTACCGTACGATCAACTTCATCCCTGAGCTGGTTACGCCATGCTTCAAGAATGCGCTTGAAATGCGACAACTGGGCGTCGTTCATGTACTCTTCGCCCGGCTTCTCTTGGTACGGCTCCACCCCAGCGATGGCGAGAATGCTCAAGGACGAGGTTTTACGGGTTTGCCCTTCTTGCATGTTGCTTCTCCTACATACACACGCACTATCGAATCCCCAATGTGGGGGAAAAACAGGCCGCTATAAATAACAGATGGGAGGTAGGTTGGCAATTATTCCTGTCGCCTGCTTGACAATGGTGTGAAGGAAGGCGTATTTGGCGACGCGTTAACCGGTTGTCGAATTATTTGTACCCGGCCAGCGCTAATCGATAAAAAACGGTAACTTATCGCAGAGAGATATACCGTCAGGTGATAATTTAGCCCCATAACAAACCACTTCTACACCCAACTGCTGAACCTGTGCCAACAGTGTCGCATAACGCTCATCTATATGATGTGCCGGTGCGACCTGCTCAATACCGCTATGTAACACAGCAAAGAACAATACCGCCCGTTGCCCGCTTTCAACCACGCTTAGCAACTCACGTAAGTGCTTCTGTCCTCTGAGCGTTACTGCATCAGGGAAGTAACCACGTTGTTGTTGCAATAATGTGACTGACTTAACTTCAATATAGCAGTTAGCTCGGTTTTCTGCCTGTAATAACAAATCGATACGACTGTTCTCACTGCCGTATTTTACTTCGCTGCTGATTTTACTGTAACCGGATAATTCATTGATTAGATTCTGTTCGATTGCCTCACGTACCAACCCATTGGCACGCAAGGTGTTCACGCAGATCCAGTCCCCCTGTTGGGTATGGGTCAGTTCCCAACTGTGGGCGTATTTGCGCTTGGGATTATCCGAAGTGGAGTACCAAACGGTGTCGCCGGGCGTGGCACAGCCGGTCATGGCACCGGTATTGGCGCAGTGCAGGGTGAAGGTTTCCCCTTCCGGGGTGATGACGTCCGCCAGAAAGCGTTTGTAACGTTTAATCAGCGTGGCGTGGCGCAGCGGTGGCGTAAAAATCATCGGGTGTCCTGATGGGTTAAAGACCATTGCTCAAGCATTTGATAACGCGTACGGCCGTTTTCAAACACTGACTGGTACAGGGAGAATTCGTCGGCGCTGAAGTTCCAGCCCGGGGTGGCGGGCGGCACGGCGACCGGTTGCGTCGCCGATCGCAGCAGAGTGATATGCGGATGAAACGGCATCGGGCTCTGATAACAGCCGCTGCGAGCCGCCTGCGATCGTAACAGCTCCGCCAACTGCAACAGCCCACGCGGGGCACGTCGGGTGCCGAGCCAAACCACGCCGGGACGCGGCCAGTGGCCGAGGTCATCCAGCAGCATGCTGAAACCGGGCTGGCTAATACGGCCCGCCAACTTTTTCAGCGCGCTCTCTTTTTGCGCCGAGACGTCGCCGAGAAAGGCCAGCGTCAGGTGCAAATTGGCTGCTGCGACCGGCCGACCGACTTCCGGCGCGAAGGCTTCGGCACGCCAGCGGATCACCTGTTGCTGCAGTGCATCAGGCAAGGTCAGGGCGAAAAACAGGCGGCGCGAACTGGACATGGGGCCCCGGCAAGTGGCAAGTGAATGAAACGCAGACTCTAATGCTACAATGTGCGCCGTCCAATGTTAACCACTACGGAGAGTTCTGTGTCTTCACTGCCCGTCAGCGCGGTTCTTGATGAATTGCTCACTGCGCTGCAATCCGCCCCGCAGGTGCTGCTGCATGCGCC
This sequence comes from Serratia sp. BW106, assembly GCF_002607755.1. Taxonomy (NCBI): domain Bacteria; kingdom Pseudomonadati; phylum Pseudomonadota; class Gammaproteobacteria; order Enterobacterales; family Yersiniaceae; genus Serratia; species Serratia sp. BW106. The sequence goes on along the minus strand of NZ_MCGS01000042.1, from coordinate 39,606 downwards.
GACCGGTGCTGGTAAATCGACCTGGCTGCCACTGCAGATCCTGGCTAAAGCCGGGCTGCCGGGCCGCATCATCATGCTCGAACCGCGGCGGTTGGCGGCGAAAAACGTGGCGTACCGGCTGGCGCAGCAGTTAGGCGAAGAACCTGGCCAGACCGTGGGTTACCGCATGCGCGCCGAAAGCAAAACGGGGCCAAATACCCGGCTGGAAGTGGTGACCGAAGGCATTCTCACCCGCATGCTGCAACAGGATGCCGAGTTACAGGGCGTCTCGTTGGTGATCCTCGATGAATTCCATGAGCGTAGCCTGCAGGCCGATCTGGCATTGGCGCTGCTGCTGGATGTGCAGCAGGGGCTGCGTGACGATCTCAAACTGCTGATCATGTCGGCGACGCTGGATAACGCCCGCCTGTCGCAGTTGCTGCCACAGGCACCGGCGGTGGTGTCCGCCGGGCGTAGCTTCCCGGTCGATCGCCAGTATCAACCCCTGGCCAGCCATCAGCGGCTGGAGGACGGCGTGGCCGCGGCGGTTAAGCGCCTGCTGTCGGAACAGACGGGATCGCTGCTGCTGTTCCTGCCGGGCGTTGCAGAAATCAACCGGGTGCTGGAGCGCTTGAACGGCGAAGTGGCTGCCGATACCGAGCTATGCCCGCTGTACGGTGCCTTGCCGTTGGCGCAGCAGCAGAAAGCGATTCAACCGGCCCCGGCCGGGCGGCGCAAAGTGGTGCTGGCGACCAACATCGCCGAAACCAGTCTGACCATCGAAGGCATCCGGTTGGTGGTCGACAGCGGCCTGGAGCGGGTGGCGCGTTATGACGTGCGTAATGGCCTGACGCGGCTGGTGACACAGCGTATCAGTCAGGCGTCAATGATCCAGCGCGCCGGTCGTGCCGGGCGTCTGGAGCCGGGTATCTGCTGGCATCTATTTGCCAAAGAGCAGGCTGAGCGGGCGGCAGAGCACGCCGAACCGGAAATTCTGCAAAGTGACCTCGCCGGTTTCTGGCTGGAGTTGCTGCAATGGGGCTGCCATGACGTCGGGCAACTGACCTGGCTCGATCGGCCACCGGAAACGGCACTGGCGGCAGCCCGGCGGCTGTTGCAACGGCTGGGTGCCACCGATGACGGCGATAAACTCACCTCGCGCGGTCGGCAGATGGCCAAATTGGGCTGTGAGCCACGGCTGGCAGCGATGCTGACCCACGGCGCAGAGCGTGGGGCTGATGGGCTGGCGACGGCCACCGCACTGGCGGCGTTACTGGAAGAGCCACCGCGCAGCGGACAAATGGATATCGGCTACTGGCTGAGCCGCCCACAGCCGAACTGGCAACGCCGGGCGACTCAGCTTGCCCGCCGCCTGCAGGTGAAAAGCGGGCAGGTTGACGTTGAGATGGCACCGCGCCTGCTGGCGTTGGCATTTACTGACCGTATCGCCCAACGGCGTGGGCAGGATGGCCGTTACCTGTTGGCTAACGGCATGGGGGCGGCGATGAATCAGGATGAGGCGTTATCGCGAGCGCCCTGGCTGATTGTCCCCAGCCTGCTGCAGGGGCATAACAGCCCCGATGCCCGTATTCTGCTGGCACTGCCGGTGGAGATTGAAGCGCTGGCAGCGCAGTTACCGGCGATCGTTTCCCAGCAAACCGCCGTGGAATGGGATGAAGAAAAAGGCACGCTGCGCGCCTGGAAGCGCCAGCAGATTGGTCGTTTGACGCTGCGTGCCCAGCCGCTGGCCAAGCCGGGGGCCGAAGAGCTGCAACAGGCGCTGCTTAACTGGGTGCGTACCCAGGGTGTGGCGGTGCTTAACTGGGATACCGCTGCCGAACAGTTGCGCCTGCGTTTGCAGTGCGCACAGAACTGGCTGCCGGAGGCTGACTGGCCACCGGTCGACGATGACTCGTTACTGGTATCGCTGGAACAATGGCTGTTGCCGTCGCTGAGTGGCGTGCGTGACATGCGTGGGCTGAAACAGGTGAATATCGCCGAGGCCCTGGCGCGGTTGTTGAACTGGCAGCAAAAGCAGCGGCTGGATAATGCGCTACCCACTCATTACACTGTGCCGACCGGCAGCCGATTGCCGATTCGCTATGATGCCGGCAAACCGCCGGCGCTGGCGGTGCGTTTACAGGAAGTGTTCGGTGAACAGCGCAGCCCGATGCTGGCCGAGGGTCGCATCCCGGTGGTGCTTGAGTTACTCTCACCGGCGCACCGGCCGTTGCAAATCACCGGCGATCTGGCAGCGTTCTGGCAGGGCGCTTATCGGGAAGTGCAAAAAGAGATGAAAGGGCGTTACCCGAAGCACGTGTGGCCGGACGACCCGGCGAATACCGCTCCCACGCGGCGCACGAAAAAATATCAGTAACCCCGTCATACTTGACGTCACATCTGTGTTGGCTGTGTTCACTTACCCGAATCGCTTACTAGAGTAAGCTCATCGGGATAAGCTCTCTGGCCGCCTTGATGCAACGCCAATTATTTAGGGGGAGAATTCAGATGTTTCTTCTGTTCAGCGGCCTGACGGCGCGACAGATTAAGCGACTTATAATGGCCGGCAGTGCCGCCAAGTCTGGAGAGCAACAGCAATGGCTGGGGATGACCGCGAGCCCATAGGGCGCAAAGGGAAACAACCAAAACGCACCGCGTCGCGCAAGCCGCCGCGCCGTCGTCGAGATGACGATTACGATGATTACGAAGAAGACGAGTACCAGGATGACGATGATGATTATGAAGACGAGGAAGAACGCATGCCACGTAAGGTAAAAGCGACTCCGCCGCGTAAAAAACGCCGCTGGCTCGGCCTGCTGATCAAATTGATCCTGGTGGTTGCCGTCCTGTTGGCGATCTACGGCGTATACCTGGATTCGCAGATCCGCAGCCGCATTGACGGCAAGGTCTGGCAGTTGCCGGCGGCGGTTTATGGCCGTATGGTCAATCTGGAACCGGGCATGCCGTACAGCAAAAAGGAAATGGTCGATCTGCTGGAGGGCATGCAATACCGTCAGGTTAGCCGCATGACCCGCCCGGGCGAATTTACCGTGCAGGCCAACAGCATTGAGATGCTGCGCCGTCCGTTTGATTTCCCGGACGGTAAAGAAGGGCAGATCCACGCCCGTCTGGATTTCCAGAACAACCGTTTGGCGAAAATCGAGAACATGGAGAACCAGCGCAGTTTCGGCTTCTTCCGCCTCGATCCGCGCCTGATCACCATGTTGCAGTCACCGAATGGCGAACAGCGTCTGTTCGTACCGCGTGCCGGCTTCCCGGACCTGCTGGTGGATACGTTGATCGCCACCGAAGACCGTCACTTCTATGAACATGACGGTATCAGCCCCTATTCCATCGGCCGTGCAGTACTGGCTAACCTGACCGCCGGCCGTGCGGTACAGGGCGGCAGTACCCTGACGCAGCAGTTGGTGAAAAACCTGTTCCTGACCAATGAACGCTCGCTGTGGCGTAAGGCCAACGAAGCTTACATGGCGTTGCTGGTAGATTACCGTTACAGCAAGGATCGCATCCTTGAGCTGTACCTGAACGAGGTGTATCTCGGCCAGAGCGGCAACGATCAGATCCGTGGTTTCCCGCTGGCCAGCCTGTATTACTTCGGCCGCCCGGTGGATGAACTGAGTCTGGATCAGCAGGCGCTGCTGGTAGGCATGGTCAAAGGGGCGTCGCTGTATAACCCTTGGCGTAACCCGAAACTGGCGCTGGAGCGCCGTAACCTGGTGCTCAAACTGTTGCAGAACCAGGGCGTTATCGATGCCGAACTGTATAACATGCTCAGCGCACGACCGCTGGGTGTGCAGCCGAAAGGCGGGGTGATCACCCCGCAGCCGGCGTTTATGCAGATGGTGCGTCAGGAGCTGCAAGCCAAGCTAGGCGATAAGGTTAACGATCTGTCCGGGGTGAAAATCTTCACCACGCTGGATCCGGTTTCGCAAGATGCCGCGGAAAAAGCGGTTGAAGACGGTATTCCGGCACTGAAGGCGGCTCGCCACGTTCAGGATCTGGAAGCGGCGATGGTGATTGTCGATCGCTTCAGCGGTGAAGTCCGCGCCATGGTTGGCGGTGCCAACCCGCAGTTCGCCGGGTTTAACCGTGCGATGCAGGCGCGCCGTTTGGTCGGTTCATTGGCCAAGCCGCCAACCTACCTGACTGCGCTGTCCGAGCCGGATAAATACCGCCTGAATACCTGGCTGGCAGACCAGCCATTAACGCTGAAACTGCAAAACGGTACCGTCTGGCAGCCAAACAACTATGACCGCAAGTTCCGCGGGCAGGTGATGTTGGTGGACGGGCTGGCCTTCTCGCTCAACGTTCCTACGGTGAACCTGGGCATGGCGGTGGGGCTGGACCAAATCAGCGCCACGCTGCAACGCCTGGGCATTCCGAAAGCGGAAATCAATCCGGTACCTTCTATGCTGCTCGGCGCGATTGGCCTGACGCCGATGGAAGTGGCGCAGGAATACCAGACCATCGCCGGTGGCGGTAACCGTGCGACGTTGTCAGCGGTGCGCTCAGTGATCGCCGAAGACGGTTCGGTGCTGTACCAGAGCTTCCCACAGGCGGAACGCGTGGTGCCGGCACAGGCCGCCTACCTGACGCTGTACGCCATGCAGCAGGGCGTAGCACGCGGGACCTCCCGTTCACTGTCGGTGAAATTCCCCAACTACAACCTGGCGGCGAAAACCGGGACCACCAACGATCTGCGCGACAGCTGGTTTGCCGGTATTGATGGTAAAGAAGTGGCTATCGCCTGGGTTGGCCGTGATAACAACGGTCCGGCCAAGCTGACCGGTGCCAACGGTGCACTGACCCTGTATCGCCGTTATCTGGAGAACCAGACGCCGCTGCCGCTGATGTTGCAGCCGCCGGAAGGGATCAACCAGATAGCTATCGATTCTGGCGGTAACTTTGTCTGTGGCGGTGGTGGGCGCTCCATCCCGGTGTGGACCGACAACCCGCAAGGTCTGTGTCAGGCAAGCCAGGCAGCTCAGCAACAGCAACAACAGCAGCAACAGCAGGCTGCGGGTGAGCAGAAAGATGCTGACGGCGTCGCCGGTTGGATCAAGGACATGTTCGGTAAGTAAGCGGCTAATCATGTAAAGCGCTTAGGTGAAAAGTTTTTCTTTGTTATTAAGCCCGTAACTTTCTGTTGCGGGCTTTTTTGTTTCTCTGCGCAGTTTATTTCCATCTGGTTAATGAGGCTAACCGATTAATCGCACACCAATTTACCTGCTGAATTCGACTTGCAGTTTAATTTAGCTTCTGCATAAAATGCCGCGATTATAATAATTATTATCGTTTACATTCGTTATCAAATAATTCATCAGAGAAACCACCTATGTCGACCAAGCGTCTTTCATCTTCTGCGGCCAAGCAGGGCCGCATTCACGTCAGTGGGGTGGCGATGACTATCGCTGCCGCACTTGGCACGCTGGCAACGCCGGCATTCTCCGCCGACGTCAAGGAAGACACGATTACCGTAGTAGGTAGCAGCCAATCACAGCAGGAAAGCGCCTGGGGGCCGGTCGGCACCTATGCGGCCAAGCACAGCGCCACCGGCACCAAAACAGATACCCCTTTGGTAAAAACGCCGCAGTCGGTGTCCGTGGTGACGCGCGAAGAAATGGATATGCGCCAGTCGGAGACGGTGAAAAGTGCGCTGGCTTATACGCCGGGCGTGATGGTGGGTAATCGTGGGGCCTCTACCGCTTACGATGCCGTGAACATTCGCGGATTCAGTTCGGTCGGTACCAATATGTACCTCGACGGCCTGAAGCTGCAGGACGACAACTACTCCATTTACCAGATTGACCCTTACTTCCTGGAGCGCGCCGAAGTGCTGCGCGGTCCTTCTTCGGTGCTCTATGGCAAGAGCAACCCGGGTGGGGTTGTCGCTCTGGTCAGCAAACGTCCCACGACCGAAAGCCTGCGTGAAGTTCAGTTCAAAATGGGCACCGACAATCTGTTCCAGACTGGCTTCGACTTTGGCGGCGCCCTGGATGATGACGGTGTTTATTCTTACCGTTTGACCGGCCTGGCGCGTGATGAAGACCAGCAGCAGGTGGGCGAAAAGAGCAAACGTTACGCTATCGCACCCTCTTTCAGTTGGCGGCCGGATGATCGTACCTCTCTGACTTTCCTCAGCAGTTTCCAGGATGACCCAAGCGTGGGCTTTTATGGCTGGCTACCGAAAGAGGGCACGGTGCAAAATGGCATCAACGGCAAGCTACCGACCAGTTTTAACGACGGTGAGCCGGGCTATAACAACATCTCGCGCAAGCAACAGATGGTCGGTTATGCCTTCGAGCATGGTTTTGACGACGTGTGGACGGTGCGCCAAAACCTGCGTTACTCCAAGATGGATGTCGATTACCGCTCGATCTATGGTCAGGGCATCAGTCCGACGAATCCGGCTGAGTTAACGCGTGGGGTGATGAACTCGAAAGAGCATTTGTCGAGCTTTGCGGTGGACACCCAGGCCCAGGCAAAATTTGCCACCGGGCTGGTTGATCACACCTTGCTGATGGGCGTGGACTACATGCGCATGCGTAATGACGTGGTTTATCAGTATGGCAGCGCCTCCAGCCTGAATGTGGTGGCACCGGAGTACGGCAATCAAAGCTATACCATTACCGGCGGCGCCAGCCAGGTCAATCGTCAGGAGCAAACCGGGCTTTACGTACAGGATCAGGCCGAGTGGAATCAATGGGTGCTGACCATGGGGGGACGCTATGACTGGAGCGATACCAACAGCACCAATCGCTTGACCGAGAACTCGGTATCCCGGCAGAAGGACAATGAATTCACCGGCCGGGCTGGCTTGAATTATGTCTTTGAAAACGGTATTGCGCCTTATGTCAGTTACAGTGAATCCTTTGAGCCAACGTCAGGCACGGATGTCAGCGGCAACACCTTCGCTGCCTCCAAAGGGAAGCAGTATGAAGCCGGCGTGAAGTATGCACCGAAGGATCGCCCTATCACTGCCAGCATGGCGATCTACCAGTTGACCAAAACCAACAACAAGGTGGCGGACCCGAATAATAAATTCGCCAGCATTCAGGGCGGCGAGATCCGTTCCCGTGGTGTTGAATTTGAAGCCAAAGCTGCGCTGTCGGCCAACCTTAACCTGCTGGGCTCTTATACCTACACGGATGCCGAGTACTCCAAGGACACCACACAGCAGGGCAATACCCCGGCCGCCATTCCAAAACACATGGCCTCACTGTGGGCGGATTACACCTTCCATGAAACCGCCATCAGCGGTTTGACTCTGGGGTCTGGCGTTCGCTATGTCGGCTCCAGCTATGGGGATGAGGCCAATACCTTTAAAGTGAAGGATTACACGGTGGTTGATGCCGCGATAAAATACGATCTGGCGCGTTTCAATCTGCCGGGCTCCTCGATTGGCATCAATGTGAACAACCTGTTTGATAAAGAATACGTTTCCAGCTGCTTTGCCACCTATGGCTGCTATTGGGGCGCAGAACGTCAGGTGGTCGCCACCGCAACCTTCCGCTTCTAATCGGATAACCGGGGCGGCGTCATGTCGCCCCGGACAAAGTAGGACCTATGCCGGATAAACATCTCAATCACGACGCCACCTTTACCCTGAATAACGCCAGCTTTGCCGTTCCCGGCCGTGTCCTGCTGCAGCCCTTGTCGCTGACCTTTCCTGTCGGCAAAGTTTGTGGGCTGATCGGCCATAACGGCTCCGGCAAATCCACGCTGCTAAAGATCCTTGGCCGTCATCAAAGCCCTACCAGCGGCAGTGTATTGCTCAACCAGCAACCGCTGAGCCAGTGGGACAGCAAAGCCTTTGCGCGTCAGGTTGCCTATCTGCCCCAGCAACTGCCGGCCGCAGAAGGCATGACAGTGCGTGAACTGGTGGCGATTGGCCGCTACCCGTGGCACGGTGCGCTGGGCCGTTTTGGCGCTAACGATCGCCAGCAGGTCGAAGAGGCGATTGCGCTGGTGGGCCTGAAGCCCTTCGCCAACCGCCTGGTGGACAGTTTGTCCGGTGGTGAACGTCAACGCGCCTGGCTGGCGATGATGGTGGCGCAGGACAGCCGCTGTCTGCTGTTGGACGAACCCACTTCGGCGCTGGATATCGCCCATCAGGTTGAGGTGCTGGCGTTGATCCAGCAACTTAGCCATCAACGCGGCCTGACGGTGATTGCCGTGCTGCACGACATCAATATGGCGGCGCGCTACTGCGACCATCTGGTGGCGTTGCGCGGCGGCGAAATGATTGCACAGGGCACGCCACTGGATCTGATGCAGGGCGAGGTACTGGAACAAATTTACGGTATTCCTATGGGAACGCTGCCACATCCAAGCGGCGGTGCGCCGGTGAGTTTTGTCTACTGATGGCTGATTCCTCTGATATTCATCATGATGCCGTACGCCGTCGCCTGTTAGCGGCCATGGCGCTTTCGCCCTTGCTGTTTTCCCTGCCGGGACAAGCCGCTGCAACGCCGCCGGACCTTTCGCGCATCGTGGCGTTGGAATGGTTGCCGATTGAGCTGCTGCTGGCGCTGGGAGTTACGCCGTTAGCGGTTGCTGATATCCATAATTACAACCTGTGGGTGGAAGAGCCGAAACTGCCTGCTTCAGTGATTGATGTCGGCCAGCGTACCGAACCTAACCTCGAGCTGTTGCAACAGCTTCAGCCCTCGCTGATGCTGCTGTCGAAGGGCTATGGCCCGACGCCGCAAAAGCTGGCACCGATTGCTCCCAGCATGAGTTTTAGCTTCAACGACGGCAGTGGCAAGCCGCTGACGGTCGCCAGGCAGTCATTGCAGGCGTTGGCGCAGCGGTTGGGGCTGGAAACCCGGGCGGTGCAACATCTGGCACAGTTTGATCGCTTTATTCAGGATGCGCGTCAGCGTCTGCATTCCTATACCCGGCAACCGCTACTGATGTTTTCGCTGATGGATACCCGCCATGCGCTGATCATTGGTCAAAACAGCCTGTTCCAGGAAGTGATGGATCAACTTGGAATAAAAAATGCCTGGGAAGGGGAAACCAACTTCTGGGGTACGGCGGTAGTGGGCATAGAGCGTCTGACGGCGGTGAAAAGCGCACGGGCGATTTATCTCGACCACGGTAATCAAGAGATGTTGAAAAAGGTCAGTTCCACCCCGCTATGGCAGGCATTGCCGTTCGTCCGGCAGGATCAATTGCGCCAGGTACCGGCGGTGTGGTTCTACGGGGCGACGCTGTCTTCGATGCGATTTTGTCATCTGCTGGAGCAGGCGCAGGAGAGTTATTCATGAGCGCGCGCATCCGTGCATTCCCGCTGACCCTGGTACTGCTGCTGTTGGCGACGGCCGGCGGCCTGACGATCTACAACCTGTTGCAACAACTGCCGTGGGCATTGTGGGGGCAGGCGTTGACTACGCCGAATATCGACGATGTACGCCAAATGCTGTTCCATTACAGCCTGTTGCCAAGGCTGTCGGTCTCCCTGTTGGCCGGAGCCGGGTTAGGGCTGGTCGGCGTGCTGTTCCAGCAGGTCTTGCGCAATCCGCTGGCGGAACCGGCGACGCTCGGGGTTTCCGCCGGGGCACAGCTCGGGCTGACTATCGCCACGCTGTGGATGCTGCCAGGCGGTGAGCTGACCCGCCAGTTGGCCGCCATGGTCGGGGCGGTGGTGGTCGGCGGGCTGGTGTTCGGCGTGGCCTGGGGTAAACGCATGTCGCCGGTGACGCTGATCCTGGCCGGATTGGTGCTGGGGCTATACTGCGGTGCGGTCAACAGCCTGCTGGCGTTGTTCAATTACGATCAACTGCAGGGCGTGTTCCTGTGGAGTACCGGCGCACTGAATCAGCAAGACTGGAGCACGGTGCAGTTTATCCTGCCGCGCCTGCTGGTGGCCGGGGTGTTGGCGGTGCTGCTGCTTCGCCCACTGACGCTGCTGGGGTTGGATGACGGCGTAGCACGTAATTTGGGGCTGGGCCTGTCGATGGCGCGTTTCTGCGCATTGGCGCTGGCGATTATCTTCAGTGCCATGCTGGTGAATGCCGTTGGCGTAATTGGTTTTATCGGCCTGTTTGCCCCCCTGATGGCGAAAATGCTGGGCGCACGCCGATTGGCGCACCGCATGATGTTAGCCCCGTTGCTGGGGGCGCTGCTGTTGTGGTTAACCGATCAGGTGATGATCTGGCTGACGCAGGTATGGCGCGAAGTCCCGACCGGTGCGGCCACTGCGCTGTTTGGTGCACCGCTGCTGTTATGGCTGTTGCCGCGGCTGCGCAGTGCCTCTACGCCACCACCGATGAATCTGGGCGATAGGGTGCCGGCTGAACGTGGTCATCTGTTGGTGTGGGTGGCGTTGGCGGGGGCCGTGTTATTCGCTGGTCTGACTGTGGCGCTGATGTTGGGGCAAAACGCTGCCGGTTGGCACTGGAGTCATGGTGCCGAGCTGGAGTCGCTGATGCCGTGGCGCTGGCCACGGGTGTTGTCGGCACTGGCCGCGGGGATGATGCTGGCGGTAGCAGGCACCTTAATCCAGAAGTTGACCGGTAACCCGATGGCCAGCCCGGAAGTGCTGGGCATCAGCTCCGGAGCCGCCTTCGGTGTGGTGATGATGCTGTTGATAGTTCCGGGAGATGCTTTTGTCTGGCTGCTGCCGGCCGGGAGCCTGGGGGCTGCCGGTACCCTGCTGGTGATTATGGTTGCTGCCGGGCGCGGGGGGTTCTCTACCGAGCGCATGCTGTTGGCCGGTATTGCGCTCAGCACGGCGTTTACCACCACCATTTTCTTGCTGTTGGCCAGTGGCGACCCGCGCACCGGTGGGCTGCTGACCTGGATTTCCGGCTCTACCTATGCGGTGACGCCGGAGCAGGCGGTGCGAACGGCGATCATTGCGGCAGTGTTGATTGTGCTGGCGCCGCTGTGTCGGCGTTGGCTCAGTATCTTGCCGCTCGGCAGTGCCACGGCTCGTTCGGTAGGCATCGCCCTGACGCCGGTGCGCTTGAGCATTCTGCTGCTGGCCGCCACGCTGACCGCCATGGCAACGCTGACCGTGGGGCCGCTGAGCTTTATTGGTCTGATGGCACCGCACATGGCGCGTATGTTGGGCTTCCGCCGCGCGTTACCGCAGATGGTGATTGCCGCACTGTTGGGCGGGTTGCTGATGGTGTTTGCTGACTGGTGTGGACGCATGGTGATGTTCCCGTACCAAATTCCCGCCGGGCTGCTGGCGACCTTTATCGGCGCACCGTATTTCGTTTACCTGCTGCGTAAGCAAACCTCGTAACCGATATCGGAACTCCGGTTTCTGCCCTCAAAGGCTCAGCATTGCGGGCCTTTGTCTTTTGTGTTTTCAGAGTGTTGCAACGCTTTGCGTAAGGTTGCGCAGAAGCGGAATTTAACGGGGAAAGGGCCGCTGAAACCTGGGGCGAGATGAATATACTGCGTACGGGTGCTCTGGATCTCTGCCGAGAGCCAAGGAAAGGAGCCCATTACACTCAAGTTACCCTAGTGTACAGAGTACATCATCAGGTGTACTCTGTACCTCAACATGGAGAGGGTGCCGGTGAGTCATGCACTAGTATTTATTGAGACCCCGATGTTCACGCGGCAGATAAAGCAAATAGCCACAGACGACGAGCTGAAAGAACTCCAGAAAGAACTCATCGAATCGCCAGGCAAAGGCGATCTGATTCAAAAAACCGGTGGCCTGCGAAAAGTCAGGATGGCAACGGGTTCGCAGGGGAAAAGCGGGAGTGCCAGGGTGATTTACTTTCTGGCAACCGCAGAGGTTATCTATCTGGTGATGGCCTACCCGAAAAGTATTAAAGACAGCCTGACCGATACGGAAAAGTCACAGCTGAAGAAATTGACGAAATTGCTGAAAGATGAGGTATGACATGAGCTTTTTTGACGATATGAAAACGTCTCTTGAAGAAGCTGTCGCCATTAAGAAAGGGGTTAAGACGGCTGCCAATGTCACTCGTTATGATATCGCGGATGTGAAAGCGATCAGGGCGCAGCTTAATGTTTCTCAGAGTGAAATGGCCAAGGCACTAGGTACCAGCGTTGATACCATCAAAAGCTGGGAAACCAAAAGACGTAACCCAACAGGTCTGGCGGCAAAGGTGCTGGCGGCCATCCAGGCTAACCCTGAATTCTTCCGCGAGCTTGCCGCACACTAGTGAGTCTGTGCGCGGCTTGTTTCTGAAAGTGCCAGACAGGATTTACAACGTTTAAACATCCCATAAAAACAAAAACGGCGAGCACCAGGCTCGCCGTTTTCACATTCGATACACGGGCTTATTTCAGGCCGGCAGCATCGCGCAGCAGGGCTGCTTTGTCGGTCGCTTCCCAAGGGAAGTGCTCACGGCCGAAGTGGCCGTAGGCGGCAGTTTCGCGGTAGATAGGCTGCAGCAGGTCCATCATCTGGATCAGGCCGTATGGGCGCAGATCGAAGAACTCGCGCACCAGCAGCGTCAGCTGTTCGGTAGGGATTTTCTCGGTACCGAAGGTTTCTACCATGATAGACGTCGGTTCTGCCACGCCGATAGCGTAGGAAACCTGGATCTCACAGCGGTCAGCCAGACCGGCAGCAACGATGTTTTTCGCTACATAGCGTGCTGCGTAGGCTGCTGAACGGTCAACCTTGGACGGATCCTTACCGGAGAATGCACCGCCACCGTGACGAGCCATGCCGCCGTAGGTATCAACGATGATTTTACGCCCGGTCAGACCGCAGTCGCCCATTGGGCCACCGATAACGAAACGGCCGGTTGGGTTGATGTGGTATTTGGTGCTGGCGCTCAGCCATTCGGTAGGCAGAACCGGCTTGATGATCTCTTCCATCACCGCTTCTTGCAGGTCTTTCAGCGAGATATCTTCGGAGTGCTGGGTAGAGAGTACCACTGCGTCAATACCGACGATTTTGCCGTCGTCATACTGGAAAGTGACCTGGCTTTTCGCATCCGGACGCAACCACGGCAGAGTGCCGTTCTTACGCACTTCGGCTTGGCGCTGTACCAGACGGTGGGCGTAGGTCACCGGTGCAGGCATCAGCACTTCGGTTTCGTTGGTGGCATAGCCAAACATCAGGCCCTGGTCGCCGGCACCCTGTTCCAGCGGATCGGTACGGTCAACACCCTGATTGATATCCGGGGATTGCTTACCGATGGCGCTCAGTACGGCACAAGAGTTGGCGTCAAACCCCATATCCGAGTGCACATAACCGATTTCGCGCACGGTTTTACGGGTGATCTCTTCGATATCTACCCAGGCGCTGGTGGTGATTTCACCGCCGACCAGTACCATGCCGGTTTTCACGTAGGTTTCACAAGCTACGCGTGCTTTAGGATCCTGTTCCAGGATGGCGTCGAGAACGGCATCGGAGATCTGGTCGGCGATTTTGTCAGGATGTCCTTCGGAGACGGACTCGGACGTGAAAAGGTGTTTAGCCATTGTATTCTGTACCTTGCATAAGACGGGTTAGAAATTACTGCACAGCGCTGGAGATCCGGCATCAAAGCGAAGGGTCTTCCGCTGATGGCGCGAGATGCATCCTGCAACGCCCCTCAGGCAAAGCCGTTAAGCAGTTTCTCTGTTAATCAGTATAGATGGATTAACATCTGGACGTCTATTTTAGGTCAGGCCTTAGCCGGATTGCCAGTATTTTTTTGCCATTTCGCTCTTTTGCGCAAAGCCGCCGACGCCATTTTCATCGCTTGAAACAGTTTCCGGCAAATTTTCATTTTGCATTTTCCCCGTGTTATCGGTATAAACTGCGCGCGCGGCTCATTTGGTGCACAGCGTGGGGCAAGAAGTTGTAAATTTCTGTGACTCCCCCGTGAGAGACCGAATACTCAGCCGCAGACGCCGACCTTTGGCGTCGCCGCTTCATAGAACGGTCACGTTCTTACACTATTAATAGAGGCTCAGTCGTTCATTGAGGACGGCGTGCGTGGAGGTGGTTGGATTAATGATCCGTTGTCTACCGGTTGTTGGTTCTCAACAGCAGTGCCGTTCTGGCGCATATTCTTCTGCTATCTCCCGTCTTGTCTCTACACCACCTTTCAGGTGTGATAAACACCTGGGCGCTACTCAGGATCCTCGGGCCGGTTAACGGTCGTCTGAAGAACTGAACAAGGGTAGCCTGCAGCCTTCCTGTGGGATGTTTCTTGACCCGATTCACGAGGTTTGAACAGGGTGTCTTACAATTATATGAGTAATAAACCGATCGCTGACCGCGAACGGCAGTTTTATTCGCTGCCGCAAGGGCGGTTTGTTGGGTTGTTCTCGCGGGTTGTAGCTGCGATAGTGGCTGACTGTATCGTCAGTACGGGATGTGAGGCGAGTAATGTCTGATGATCTTTTGATTCACCGTCCGTCAGCAACGGGCGAATCTAAATCTTTGCGCTCCATGCAGGAGGTTGCCATGAATGACCGTGATGCCAGCAAGATGCTGCGCACTTATAACGTCGCCTACTGGGGCAACAATTATTATGACGTCAATGAACTGGGCCACATCAGCGTGTGCCCGGATCCGGACGTCCCGCAGGCACGTGTCGATCTGGCTGATTTGGTGAAGCAACGCCAAAAAGACGGTCTGCGTTTACCGGCACTGTTCTGCTTCCCGCAGATCCTGCAGCATCGCCTGCGTTCGATCAATGCCGCGTTCAAACGCGCGCGTGAGTCGTTCGGCTACGAAGGCGGCTATTTCCTGGTTTACCCAATCAAAGTAAACCAGCATCGTCGCGTGATCGAATCGCTGGTCAACTCCGGCGAACCGCTGGGGCTGGAAGCCGGCTCCAAAGCCGAACTGATGGCGGTACTGGCGCATGCCGGTATGACCCGCTCGGTGATCGTGTGTAACGGCTATAAAGACCGTGAATACATCCGCCTGGCGTTGATCGGCGAAAAGCTGGGGCACAAGGTGTACCTGGTGATCGAGAAGATGTCCGAGATCAACATGGTGCTGGAAGAGGCCGAACGTCTGAACGTGGTCCCGCGCCTCGGTGTGCGTGCGCGTCTGGCGTCACAAGGTTCCGGTAAATGGCAGTCGAGCGGCGGCGAAAAGTCCAAGTTCGGTCTGGCAGCCATTCAGGTGCTGAAGCTGGTGGAAACCCTGCGTGAAGCGGGTCGTCTCGACAGCCTGCAACTGCTGCACTTCCACCTTGGCTCGCAACTGGCCAACATTCGCGATATCGCCACCGGTGTGCGCGAATCTGCACGTTTCTACGTTGAACTGCACAAGCTGGGCGTTAACATCCAGTGCTTCGACGTGGGCGGCGGTCTGGGCGTGGATTATGAAGGTACCCGTTCGCAGTCCGACTGTTCGGTGAACTATGGCCTGAATGAATACGCCAACAACGTGATTTGGGGTATCGGCGACGCTTGTAATGAGCACGGTCTGCCGCACCCGACGGTGATCACCGAATCCGGCCGTGCGGTTACCGCACACCATACGGTGCTGGTGTCCAACGTGATCGGCGTTGAGCGCAACGAATTCAGTGAACCATTACCTCCGGCAGAAGACGCGCCGCGCGCGTTGGAAAGCATGTGGGAAACCTGGCAGGAATTGAACGAGCCGGAGAACCGCCGTTCACTGCGCGAATGGCTGCACGACAGCCAGATGGACCTGCACGACGTTCACACCCAGTACGCTCACGGCATGCTGGATCTGACCCAGCGCGCCTGGGCCGAGCAGCTGTACCTGAACATCTGCAACAAGATCCAACAGCAGCTGGATCCGAGCAACCGTGCACACCGTCCGATCATTGACGAACTGCAAGAGCGTATGGCGGACAAGTTCTACGTCAACTTCTCGCTGTTCCAGTCGATGCCGGATGCCTGGGGTATTGATCAACTGTTCCCTGTATTGCCGCTGGAAGGGCTGGATAAGCCGCCGGAAGGCCGCGCGGTGCTGCTGGACATCACCTGTGACTCCGATGGCACTATCGATCACTACATCGACGGTGACGGCGTAGCGACCACCATGCCAATGCCGCCGTACGATCCGGAAAACCCGCCGGCGCTGGGCTTCTTTATGGTAGGTGCCTATCAGGAAATCCTGGGCAACATGCACAACCTGTTCGGTGATACCGCCTCGGTTGACGTGTTTGTGTTCCCTGATGGCACGGTAGAAAGCGAACTGTCTGATGAAGGCGACACCGTTGCCGACATGCTGGAATACGTGCAGCTGGATCCTACCGCGCTGCTGGCTAAATTCCGCGATCAGGTGAAAGAAACCGATCTGGACAGTGAACTGCAGGCGCAGTTCCTGGAAGAGTTTGAAGCCGGTTTGTACGGCTATACTTATTTAGAAGATGAATAAGTAGTTCTGAAAGGCCGGGCATCTCTCTGATGTCCGGCCTTTTTTAATGGTTTTTCCCCGCAATTCCCTCAATACCTTTCTTCCCCCTATCAGTTATCACAAATTTGTTAACTCTCCGTGAGGATTCGGACAGGGTTTTCTCTGTAGCTTGTCACTATCGGTTGGATTGGTTTCCGGGGTGACGATGATGATCAACAGACGGCGATTTATTCTGGCTGGCGGCGGCCTGTCCGTAGCCCTCGCATTAGGACTCTTGCCGAGAAAGGCGGCCCGTGCGGCGGCCTCTGGGCAATTTGAAGTCAGCTACACTGATCAACAGTGGCATCAGCGACTGAGCGTCGCGCAGTATCATATTTTGCGGGAGCAGGGCACAGAAGCTCCCTATAGCAGCCCGCTGAATGATGAACATCGCGACGGCCTGTTTTCCTGCGCGGGTTGCCAGCTACCGCTGTTTTCCTCTCATACCAAATTTGACAGCCACACCGGTTGGCCAAGCTTCTACCAGCCGCTTGAACAGGCTGTCGCACAGCGGCAGGACCGAACATTTGGCATGGTGCGCGATGAGGTGCACTGTCGCCGCTGTGGCGGGCATCTGGGGCACGTGTTTGATGACGGTCCGCAACCTACCGGATTGCGTTACTGCATGAACGGGCTGGCGCTGCAGTTTGCAGTGCAAAAAGCCTAATGGGGAGAGCGATATGTTGATCCTGATACTGGCTTATCTCGGCGGCATTCTGACCATCGCCAGTCCGTGTATTCTGCCGGTGCTGCCGTTTATTTTTTCGCGTGCCGATCGTCCTTTCTTACGCTCCGGTTTGCCCTTGCTGGTGGGCATGGCGTTGACCTTTGCGCTGTTCGCCACGCTGGCCGCCGTTGGTGGTGGTTGGGTGGTCGCTGCCAATCAATACGGTCGTTGGCTGGCATTGGTGCTGATGGCGGTATTTGGCGTCACACTGCTGTTCCCGGCGGTTGCCGAACGTGTGATGCACCCACTGGTCTCGGCCGGCAATCGCCTGTCTGACAAAATTGCCGCAAACAAGCAGCACCAGGTTGGCCCCTCGCTGTTGCTGGGGGTCGCTACCGGGCTGCTTTGGGCACCTTGCGCCGGGCCGATCCTCGGTCTGGTGCTGACCGGTGCCGCGCTGCAGGGGGCGAATGTCGGTTCAACTTTCCTTTTGTTAGCCTATGCCGCCGGGGCGGCGACCTCACTGGCCTTGGCGTTATTGATCGGCGGCAAGGTCTTCAGCGCCATGAAACGTTCGCTGGGTGCCGGTGAATGGATCCGTCGCGGTTTGGGCGGTGCGATGCTGGTTGGGGTGGTGGCGATTGCTCTCGGTCTGGATACCAGCGTGCTGGCACGCATTTCAGCGGCCTCCACCGGCGGGATTGAACAACGTTTGTTGCAGACGTTCACCCCAGCGGCTGCACCAGCGCGTCTGCCAGTGCAAACGGCAGTCGATTCAACGCCGGTTCTGGAAGATTTTGGCGAAATGCCGGCGTTGTCAGGGGCGGTGCAATGGCTGAACTCTCCGCCGCTGACCGCTGAGTCTCTGCGCGGCAAAGTGGTGCTGGTGGATTTCTGGACCTATTCCTGCATCAACTGCCTGCGTACTTTGCCTTATGTGAAGGCCTGGGCAGAGAAATACCGCGATCAGGGGCTGGTGGTGATCAGCGTGCATGCTCCGGAGTTTGCCTTTGAGAGAGACATTGGCAACGTCACCAAAGAGGCTAAAAAGCTGGGGATCGATTACCCGATTGCCATCGATAACAACTACAGCATCTGGCGTGCTTTCAACAATCAGTATTGGCCTGCCCACTATTTTATAGATGCCAACGGGCATATCCGTTACCAGCATTTTGGCGAAGGTGATTATGCGCAGTCTGAGCGGGTGATCCAGGCGTTGCTGCGTCAGGCCGGGGCTAAAAATATCAGCACCGCCGTCAGCCAGGTCGCCGGGCAGGGCGTTGAGCAGGCGGCCGGTAATCAGGCTGGCATTTCGCCAGAGACCTATCTGGGCTATGCGCGGGCGCAAAACTTTGCCTCCGGTGAGGCTACCCAGGACATGGTCGCCCGCTACGGCGTGCCTGCAAGTTTACCGCTCAATGATTGGGGGCTGGCGGGGAACTGGACCGTCGGTGGCGAAAACGTGACGCTCAATGCCCCTAAAGGGCGCATCGTCTACCGCTTCCATGCCCGCGATTTGCATTTGGTATTAGGCCCGACAGCGGCGGGTAAGCCGGTGGTTTTCAAAGTGACGTTGGATGGCCAGGCGCCTGGCGAAATGCATGGCGCTGATGTCGCGCCGGATGGGCGTGGCGTGGTCACCGATCAACGCCTTTATCAACTGATCCGACAAACCGATGGTGCGGGTGAACACACCTTCAGCATTGAATTCGAACAGGCGGGCGTCGCTGCTTACGCCTTCACTTTCGGTTAATCCCGTGGGGAATATGATGAAACTTTCAAACAGGCTCGGTAAGGGGTTGCGGTCTTATGCTTTCTCTGGTGTGGTCGCGCTGGTCGGTGTGGGGCTCTGGCAGGGGAGCGCATGGTCATTTGGCGGTGCGGAAACCGCGGTGGTGATCCCGGCACCTGCGGTTGATGAACCGGCAGTGACGTCGCACAGTGAGACCGCTATTTTTGCCGGCGGGTGTTTCTGGGGTGTGCAGGGGGTCTTTCAGCATGTGAAAGGCGTGACCAACGCGGTTTCAGGTTACACCGGTGGTGCAGCGCAAACCGCCGATTACCAACAGGTTAGCGGGGGTGATACTGGCCATGCAGAATCGGTGAAAGTGACTTTTGATCCGACTCAGGTTTCTTATGGCAGCTTGTTGCAGATCTTTTTCTCGGTGGCTCATAATCCTACCGAGCTTAATCGACAAGGACCGGATAGTGGCACGCAGTATCGTTCGGCGATTTTCCCGCAGAGTGACTCACAACAACGGATCGCCAATGCCTACATTGCCCAGTTACAGGCCAGCCACAGTTATGCTCAGCCGCTGGTGACTCGCGTCGAAGGCAACGGGCATTTTTACCCGGCAGAGAGTTATCATCAGAACTTTTTGACCGACCACCCTGATTCCATGTACATCATGATTAACGACCAACCGAAAATAAAACAGCTCGAGCATTTATTCCCGGCGCGTTACAGCCAGCAGCCGGTATTGGTGAAACAGTAGTAGCGTTATACGACTTTACTATGCTGTTGTTGGCCTATGCCTACACTTTCGGCTGATCCTGTTGGGGGGCGGGATGTTATTCTATAACCTAGTCGTCACTTTTTAATTTTAACACGTTTTTTTTCCACCATGCACTGGTGACAAATAAGTATGCCAAAGCAATCAGCACAGCGTAGCCTATAGATTTGAAAACGGTAGGGCCGGTAATGGTTATTCCTTGAAAGAGGTAAGCAATCAAATAGCAGATAAAAAAGAGCGCAAAAATTTTAAGAAATTTTTTCATGAACACATCCCCATTAAGGCCGGGAAGTACCCGGCCTTATAGAGACTACCAACGACACTGACCATTAACACTGTTACGACTAGAGTTTCCACCTAATGGGTCATTTCTATTTTTATTATCTCCACAGTTACGAGAGTATGAGCGAATAGCTTCGCTAGCAGCACCACGAATAGAACCATATGCGAAACCTGAAATAGCACCAACTGCAATCCCTGTTGGTCCACCAGGCAATCCTCTTAGTCCTCCTACTATTGCGCTTGCATATCCCCCTGCCATGGCGCCTCTACTGGCATCGCTGGTTACCTGCGAAGCACATCCTCGGCCCTCATAGCCAGAATCTGCATTCCCACCAGAAATGGTGAGTATTTCCTTTGTTGTTAGCTCTCTCATAACGCTTATTTCCTTTCAAGACGTTGATAAAGATAATCCACTGTGATCATAGACACAGGGACATAGATGAGAATGATTTCCAGGGAAATATCATTCAGTGAATCAATTTGAGAACAAAGATAGCCTAGCGGAATACTTAATAGAAAAGTCATAACCTCTAGTGTTATATGAAGTTTTTTGTTTTTAATTGTTCGTTTGTAACGTGTCGGCATGATGTTAAACATCGGATTTACTTATCTCTCTCTATTTTATTTTTATATGTAAAAATTAATTGTTACGTATACTATTAACCTGTCTGATTTGAATTTTTTTAAATTCTATTTCTTCATTGATACTAAAACCACGTGTCATTAATAGCATGGCCTGAATTTATTAAATTATATATTTTCAGTTCAAGATAAAGGGATCAAAGTCACAAAAATAATCATCGGATGCTTAATAGATATCAGCTTCAAAGCGTGGACAAACGGCAACGATCACATAGCTGAAGGATGCAGGGTCTATACTGGGTGACGACGAGCTGCCGGGATGATGATGCGCGCTCTTGAAGCGCGAACGAAATGCGGCGATAATCTGCCGTATCAGCAGTACTAAACAGATTTCGAATGGATCCCTTTCTCGTCGGGCTAACGACGCGGGAGGGATTTTTTTTTGCCAGCGCCTGTGTGATTTTTCAACAGGCGAAACGTTGAAATATGAGGGTTTACTATGAGTACCTTAGGCCACCAGCCCGATAATTCTTTAGTGTCCAATGCCTTTGGTTTCCTGCGCTTTCCGCTGAACTTTATGCCTTACGACAGCGATGCAGAGTGGGTCATCACCGGCATTCCATTTGATATGGCAACCTCCGGCCGTGCCGGTGGCCGTCATGGCCCCGCGGCGATCCGTCAGGTTTCCACCAACCTGGCTTGGGAAGGCAACCGCTGGCCGTGGAACTTTGACCTGCGCGATCGTCTGAATGTGGTCGACTGCGGTGACATTGTGTTCAACTTTGGCGACGCTCAGAGCATGAGCGACAACCTGCAGGCGCACGCAGAAAAACTGCTGGCGGCCGGCAAGCGCATGCTCTCATTCGGCGGTGACCACTTTGTTACCTTGCCGCTGCTGCGCGCACACGCCAAACATTTCGGTAAAATGGCGCTGGTGCACTTCGATGCCCATACCGACACCTATGCTAACGGCAGCCAATATGATCACGGCACCATGTTCTTCCATGCGCCGAACGAAGGCCTGATCGATCCAAAACATTCGGTGCAGATCGGCATTCGTACCGAATACGATCATGACAACGGCTTCACGGTATTGGACGCTGCGCAGGTTAACGATCGTAGCGCGGACGATCTGCTGACCCAGATCAAACAGATCGTCGGCGATATGCCGGTGTACCTGACCTTCGACATTGACTGCCTGGATCCGGCATTCGCACCGGGCACCGGCACACCGGTGATCGGCGGCCTGACTTCCGATCGTGCACTGAAACTGGTACGCGGCATGCAGTCACTGAACATCGTCGGCATGGACGTGGTGGAAGTGGCTCCGGCCTATGATCAGTCCGAGATCACCGCGCTGGCCGCGGCGACCCTGGGCCTGGAAATGCTGTATCTGCAGGCAGCAAAAAAAACCAAATAAGTTCCTAATAGTATTAACAGGCGGTTATGGGCTGTAAGCACGGTACCATAGAGAAATACACATAACCGGTATCTATATACCCTATGAATTTCAAGTCACAGCTAGGCACCCAGCTCGCTCATCCCCAGGAGCTTACTTTTGTAAGTGACTGGGGTGGGTGAGTGCAGGTAACAACGCTGTGGCTTGAAAGACGACGGGTATGGAGAAAATATGCTGACCAAACCTTCAACACGTCTTAACAAATATATAAGCGAGAGCGGTATCTGCTCGCGCCGTGATGCCGATCGTTATATCGAACAAGGCAATGTTTTTATCAATGGCAAGCGCGTGACGCTTGGCGATCAGGTGTTTCCAGGCGACGTCGTCAAGGTCAACGGTCAGTTGATTGAACCGCGCAACGAAGACAACCTGATCTTTATTGCCTTGAACAAGCCCGTCGGTATCGTCAGCACCACGGAAGAAGGCGAGAAAGACAACATTGTCGATTTCGTTAACCACAGTACCCGTATCTTCCCGATCGGACGGTTGGATAAAGACTCACAGGGCCTGATTTTCCTCACCAACCACGGCGATCTGGTGAATAAAATCCTGCGGGCGGGTAACGACCACGAGAAAGAATATCTGGTCACGGTCAACAAGCCGGTGACCGACGATTTCATCCGTGGCCTCGGTGCCGGTGTGCCGATGCTGGGTACGGTGACCAAAAAGTGCAAGGTGAAGAAAGAAGCGCCCTTTGTGTTTCGCATCGTGCTGGTACAGGGGCTTAACCGTCAGATCCGCCGTATGTGTGAGCATTTCGGCTATGAGGTGACCAAACTGGAGCGTACCCGCATTATGAATGTGGGCATGGCCGGGTTGCCGCCGGGAGAATGGCGCGATTTAACCGACGATGAGTTGGTCGAACTGTTCAAATTGATCGAGGGTTCATCTTCAGAAGCCAAACCGACCAAGAAAGCCAAACCTGCAGTGAAAAAGCCTGCCGCCAGCGCACCGAAAAGCGCCGAAAAGCCCAGCGGTAACTCGGCTGCACGCAAGCGCTTTGCCCAGCCGGGCCGTAAGAAGAAAGGGCGCTAAGCCGCAGTAACATGAATATGAGTTGGGGCGCATTATGCGCCCCTCTTGTTTTATGCCCGCTTTGCCTCACGCGTCATCAGCATCCGGCTGAACAGTACGGCACCCGCCAACAGTGTCACGCCCTGCGACACGATCAGCACCGTAAATCCCGAAGACACCTTGCCCTGGCTGGCCATCACCATGCCCATGATCATCGGCACAAACGCCGAGAACATATTGCCGACACCGTTAATCAGCCCATAGGCGCTGCCGACGGCCTGCGGCGGCGCATAATGCTGCAGCAGGGTAGGGATCGCGGCACCCTGAGCGCCCCAACAGGCATTGGCCGCCAGCAGGAAAAAGGCAATCCAGCCGAGCTGATGGCTGTGCATCACGCCATAGATGCACAGTGCCGTGGCCGCACCACCAAAGGCGAAAATCAGCGGTGCCTGATAAGGGCGAATGCGATCGAGCAGTACGCCGCCAAGGTATTTTGAGCCGATGCTGACAATAAACGGCAGCGAGGCCATCCAGCCCATCTGTTTGATAGAAAAACCTTTCTCGTCGGTCAGGTAGGCCGGCAACCAGGAGCTGGATCCCCACAGGTAGCTGAGGGTGGCGATCTCGATCAGCATGATCCAGCCGAGCATCGGGGTACGCCAGGCCAGCGCGAAGGTTTGCCAGACGCGGCTCATTATCGGCCGTGGATCGACGGTGCGCGAAGGCTGGGTGGCGGGATGGATAAACAGCCGTACCAATGCCAGCCCCAGCAGCAGGTTGATCAGCGCCAGCAGATAGAAGGAGATGGCCCAGCCGAAGTGCGCCATCAGGAAACTCACCAGCGGAAAGCCAATCACCAGCCCCAGCGAGACGCCCAGGGTGCTGACCGCATTGGGTTTGCCGCGCTCATCGGCGGCGAAGTGATCGCCGATATACATGGTTTTCAGCGAGAATAACGGCCCTTCACTGACACCCAATAGTGCGCGCACCGCAAATAACAGCAGTACCGAACCGGCCAGCGGCGAGGCGGCGGTGAGCAGCGCCCACAGCACAATACTCAACGTCAGCGCGCGGCGATACCCCATCAGGGTTTCCAGGAACGGCGTTAGCAGCATGGCGGAAAGCCCGTAACCGAGCAAAAACACCGTCATCAGCATGCCCTGATGTGCACGACTGTCGCCGAGCTGAAAGTGCTGCAGAAAGTCGGGGTTGACCAGCATCACGGCGATATTGACCCGATCGGCATAGGCGATGACGATCAGAAACAGCAGGGCCACGACCCCGGACCAGCGTTGACGTTGTTGCACCATGGGCTCCATGTGCGCTCCTTTAGCGGGCGATGAAAGAATTCAGGCAGCAGAAAACTAACCCGCTGATTTCACAGAGCTGAAAAGCGGGATTGAGCGGGCTGAATGTAAATTTATTGTTATTTAAAAGGGTGTTTTAATCAGTGAGAGGGAACTTGTACTCTCATTAAGCCAGCCAGATCAACGTGTTTTCACCCATGATTTCGTGATGCAACGCACAACTTTCATAGGTTTTTCATCTCGGTGCATTTTTTCGTGATCCTCCCCGCATTTGTCATGTTTAAACAACTTTCCATTAACAATTGCCGCTTTGCTCTCTTGACGAAAGTTTCGCCATACTTATAGTGGCTGTATTAAATAAGAAACTGAGTTTCATATATGAAACAATCAGATAGAGGACAGAAGCAATGAGCTGGAAGAAAGTGTGTGAAGTGTCTCAGGTGAAAGAAGATTTTCCTTTCTCCGCCAACGTGGAAGGGAAAGAAGTCGGGGTGTATCTGATCGACGGCAACTATTACGCGCTGGAAGACGTCTGCCCACATGCCTATGCCTTGCTCAGCCAGGGGTTTGTTGATGACGGTAAGGTCGAGTGTCCGTTGCACGAAGCATTGTTCGACGTACGTACCGGCCAGTGCCTGCGTGAGCCAGGCGGTCGCGATCTGCAAACCTATGCCACCCGGGTGATCGACAATCAAATCCAAATCACCTTTATTGCGGAGGAGTAATCATGCAGCACATCACCGATTTCAATCCCTGGCTGCCGGACACCCAACAGGTGATCCCGGCGCGCGAAGGCGGCAACGGTCAGATCCATCAACCTGGTCAATTCCAAAACGTCATCTGGCAGAACCGTGCCCGGGTGCCGGACGGTTTTGAGAGCGCGCTGGTGGCGGCGTTGGAAGAGATCTTCGATCAGGGCGCGGAAGAGCTGGAGCAGATCGTCAGTGCGCTAAATCAGCGCCGCCTGTTTGATCGCAATGGCCAGCCGTGGAATGAGACGGCGTTCCGCGAGTTCCTGCACGTTAACGGTTTCTGATCCACACCCGGGAGAAGACAATGACAGCAAACACAACATCCTCCGCACAGGCCTTACAGGATTATCTCGATCAGGGGCTGCGTGGCATGTGGTATCCGGTGCTGGCCAGTTGGGAAATTGGCAATAACCCGGTCGGCATTACGCGCCTGGAGCAGCAGATCGTGGTGTGGCGTGATGGTGAAGGCGCGATCCATGCGCTGGAAGATCGCTGCCCGCACCGCGGGGCACGGCTTTCCATGGGCTGGAACCTGGGCGATCGCATTGCCTGCTGGTATCACGGCGTGGAAGTGGGCGGTGACGGTACGGTTAAAGACGTACCGGCGGTTGATCGTTGCCCGCTGGTGGGGCAGAAATGCCTGCGTTCCTATCCGGCCAAAGAGGCCTACGGCGCGGTGTTTCTCTATTTCGGCGTGACCGCAGATGAAGAGCCGGCCGAGCTGACCTTCCCGCCGGAACTGGCGGACGAAGCGTCCTACAGCAACTTCCTGTGTACCGCCAGTTGGGACTGCAATTATCAGTACGCGTTGGAAAACGTGATGGACCCGATGCACGGCACCTACCTGCATTCTTCTTCGCATTCAATGGCGGAAGGGGATCGCAAGGCAGACATGGCGCTGGAGCCGACCGACAGCGGTTTCATCTTTAAGAAGAATGGTCAGATCGGCGTTAACTTTGACTGGGTAGAATTTGGCAGCAGCGGTGCCTACTGGATGCGTCTGTCGATCCCGTACAAAAAACGTTTCGGACCGGGCGGCCACTTCTGGATCATCGGCATGGTGGTACCGGAAGACAAGGATCACTGCCGGGTGTTCTTCTGGCGTATCCGCCAGGTAAAAGACTGGCAGCGTGACATGTGGCGCTTTATGTACCGCAATCGCCTGGAGTCGCTGCACTGGGATGTTCTGGAGCAGGATCGCATCGTGCTGGAAAACATGGCACCGAACGCACGTGGTCGTGAATATTTGTATCAGCATGACGTCGGGCTATCCCGCCTGCGCCGCATGATGCAAAAAGAAGCACAGAAACAGCTGGCGCAGCTCAGTGAACAGGAGGCGGCACAGTGAATGGCCTGCTGACAGGGAAACGGATTGTGGTGACCGGCGCGGCGCGTGGGCTGGGGCGTAGTTTCGCCGCCGCCATTGCTGCCGCCGGTGCCAGCGTGGTGATGTGCGATATTCTGGCTGATGAACTGGCGGACGGCGCCGCCAGCCTGCGGGAGCAGGGGGCACAGGTTGAAAGCCAGGTGATAGATCTGGCCGATCCGGCCTCGATCAGCGCTGCGTTTAACGCCATAGCCGAAGGTGGGGCGATCGACGGGTTGGTGAACAACGCGGCCCTGGCCACCGGCGTGGGTGGCAAAACCATGATGGAATACGATATCGATCTGTGGGATCGGGTAATGCAGGTCAACGTGCGTGGCACCTGGCTGGTGAGCCAGGCGGCGGTACCGCTGCTGGCACAAAACCCGCATGCCAAGATCGTTAACGTGGCTTCGGATACTGCACTGTGGGGCGCACCGCGCTTAATGGCCTATGTGGCCAGCAAAGGGGCGATTATCTCAATGACCCGTTCGATGGCGCGGGAACTGGGCCCGCAGGGGATCTGCGTTAACGCCATTGCCCCGGGCCTGACGCGGGTGGAGGCCACCGAATATGTGCCTGCCGAGCGTCATCAGCTGTATGAGCAGGGCCGGGCACTGGCCGGGGCTCAGCATCCTGACGACGTCAACGGGACGGTGCTCTACCTGTTGTCACCGCTGGCGAACTTCGTGACCGGTCAACTGTTGCCGGTTAACGGCGGTTTCGTCTTTAACTAATCTACCTTTTAGCCAGGAGCAGCACATGGCAGACGACCAAGGGTGTAAATATCTGATCCCAGGACTGGATCGCGGATTGCAACTGTTGCTGGCGTTTGGCGAGCAGCACAAGGAAATGACCTTTGCCCAATTGCATCGCCTGGTCGACATGCCAAAAGCTACCGCCTATCGCGTGGTGCAGACGCTGGAGCATCTGGGTTTTCTGGAGCGTAACCCACGCACCAACACCTTCTCGCTGGGCATCAAGGTGCTGCGTCTCGGCTTTGAATATATTGCCTCGCTGGACGTGGCGCAGGCCGGTCAGCCGGTCATCGAACAACTGCGCGATCGCAGCCAATGCAGCAGTCATCTGGCGATCCGTGATGGGCGCGACGTGATCTACATCGCCCGCGTCAGTGCCGCCGGTTCGCAAATCAACCAGGTCAGCGTCGGCACCCGCCTGCCGGTGCACCAAACCTCGCTCGGCCGCATGTTATTGACCAGCGCCACTCGCGAAGAGTTTGAGCTGCTGTATCCGCAGGAACAACTGCCGGGTAGTGGCCCAGGTACACCGGCAGATCGCGAAACGCTGTGGCAGATGGTGCAGCAGGACAAGGCGCGCGGCTATGTGATCGGCGAGTCGTTTTTCCGCCACGGTATCTCTTCCATCGTCTATCCGATCTTCAACCGCGAGCAGCGGGTTGAGGCAGTGATCAGCATTATGGTGCCGTCCGATGAGATCCCGAAAGCGGATCGCGAGCGGTTACGCATGGAGGTGCGGGACGCCGCGGTGAAAATCTCCGGCTTCCTGGGTGCACCGCCGCAGGCTAACGCCGGTTAACTGATTTCCCAGGGGCGCGACAGGCGGCCCCCGCATTAATCGGGACGAATAGAGTCGTCCCCTACCAATGACTCAGGCAGGGATAAGGCCCATGGTAAACAGGGGCCCGGGTTTGTCATGCCTGAAAAACGCATTCAGCGAGAACGTGAGGCACAATTAATGAGCGTAATCGGAATCGAAAAACTGGAATTTGGCGTCGAAGATCTGCCAACTTGCGAAAAGTTCATGCAGGACTTCGGCCTGCAGGCGGCGCAACAGCACTGGGGCGAAACCCAGCGTGAATTCACTACCCTGAGCGGGGCGCGCGTGGTGTTGCATCCATTGCAGAGCGAGGCATTACCGGCGGCATTTGAGGGCGGCTCGACGCTGCGTCGCATGACCTGGGGCGTTGGCAGCCCGGCCGAATTGGCGGCGTTGCAGCCCTTGTTGGCGCAGATGCCAGGCTTCCGTCAGGTAGGCGAAGAGCTGGAGTGTCTCGATCCGAACGGTATGACGGTGCGCTTTAGCGTTAGCCAGCAGCGTGAAGTCGATTTACCGGTGTCGCCGATCAACCAGTGGGGCGACGTGCGCCGCATCGATCAGCCAAGTCCGGTGTATGCGCAGGCGCAACCGATCAATATCGGCCACGTGGTGTTCTTCGTCGAAGATCTGGCCGCGACCGAGCGCTTTTATTGTGAAGTGCTGGGGTTCCAGGTGTCGGACCGCTATATCGACCGAGCGGTATTCCTGCGTACTCAGGCTCGCGGCGGCCATCACAACCTGTTCCTGCTGAAATTACCTAATCGCCCACGGGGCCTGAATCACGTGGCCTTTACCGTACGCGACATCCACGAAGTGATCGGCGGTGGCATCGCCATGAACAAAGAGCACTGGAGCACCTTTATCGGCCCCGGTCGCCACCCAATCTCCTCGGCCTATTTCTGGTACGTCAACAGCCCGACCGGCGGGGCGTTTGAATACTACACCAACGACGATTACCTGACCGAAAACTGGCAGCCCCGCGAGCTGGAACACTCACTGGTGTCGTTCACCGAGTGGGCGGTGGAAGGGGGGATCGACCACGACACGCGCCGCCAGCATAAAAAGCCGGAGGCGTTATGAGCCAGCCACAACCGGCGGGCATCCTGATTATCGGCGGCGGCCAGGCCGGCGGTTGGGCGGCGAAAACGCTGCGTGACCGGGGCTACACCGGCAAGCTGACGGTGGTCAGTGACGAGCCCTATGACTTTTATGAACGTCCACCGCTTTCCAAGGCGGCGTTACTGGACGGCAATGCACCGCTCAGCCGACTGTTCAGTGAACAGGTAGTGGCCGGGCTGAACATCGACTGGTGCCGCCCACTGCGTGCCGAAGCCATTGATGCACAGCAACAAATTGTCAGCCTTAGCGATGGCCAGCAGTTGCAGTTTGATCAACTGTTGATCGCCACCGGTGGGCGGCCGCGTTTGCCGGATGCCCGCTGGGCCAGTCACCCACGGGTGATGACGCTGCGCTCCTGGGACGATGCGACCCGCCTGCGCCAGGCGCTGCAGGGTTGCCATAAGCTGGCCATCGTCGGTGGCGGCTGGATCGGCCTGGAAATTGCCGCCTCGGCACGGCGCATTGGTGCTGAGGTCAGGGTATTCGAACGCCAGCCCGCATTGTGCATGCGCAGCGTCGGCGCGGACGTTTCCCAGGCGTTGCTCGAACTTCATCAGCAGCAGGGCGTGACGGTGCATTGTGGCTGCGGTGACATCCAACTGGAAGATCGTGACGGCAGCGCCTGGATCGGCAGCGACATCAGCGATCCTCAGCCGTTTGATCTGGTGGTGGTGGGGATCGGCGTGGAGTTGAATCTGGAACTGGCGCACGGTGCCGGGCTGAAGGTGGACGCCGGTATCGTGGTTGACGGTCAGGGGCGTACCAGCCACCCGGCGATCTTCGCCGCCGGTGACGTCGCGCGCCATCCGACGCTGGGCCTTTGCCTGCAATCCTGGGCCTACGCGCAGAATCAGGCGATCAGCACTGCCTGCGCGATGCTGGATGCCTTCGCCTCTCCTTACGATGACGTGGCCTGGCTGTGGTCGGATCAATACGACGCCAATATCCAGATCCTCGGCGTACCGTCCGGCGGTGTGCATCACATAGTGCGGCGTACACCGCAGTCACAGGTGTTCTTTACGCTGAATGCCGATCGTCAGTTGGTGCAGATGGTGGCGTTTAACGACGCGCGCACCATCAAGCTGGGCAAACGTTGGCTGGCCAGCGGACGAGTGTTGGAACCGCAGCAGTTGGCGGACGCAGAGTTTTCTTTGATGGCGTTGAAATAACGCCCGTAACCTCGGGAGCGTTTCATGACTACGCAAGAGATTGACGCCCGTGCTGAACGGGTGGGGGACGCCGTTGCCGAAAATCCGCAGCAGCGGGTTCGCTGGTCGGTGCCTATCGCGCTGTTTGCCTGTGTGCTGCTGGCGTTTTTCGACAAGATCAGCATCGCGGCACTGTTTTCCGATAGTGAATTCCAGCAGGCGCTGGGCATCAGTTTTGACCCGGCGCGACTGGGCTTGCTGATGAGCGCGTTTTTGTTCTCGTACGGCATTTCTTCGATGTTGTTGAGCGGCATTGGCGACCGGCTGAACCCGGTAAAAGTCTTGATCGGCATGATGGTGGTGTGGGGCGTGTTGATGGTGCTGATGGGCCTGGCCCGTTCTTATCACACCATGATGACGTTGCGCATTTTACTCGGCATTGCCGAAGGCCCGCTGTTACCGATGGCCTACGCCATTATCCGCCAGGCCTTCCCGCAGCGGTTGCAGGCGCGTGCCACCATGCTGTGGCTGCTCGGTACCCCGCTGGGTGCGGCGCTCGGCTTCCCGGTCACGCTGTATATCCTCAACACCTTTGACTGGCAAACCACCTTCTTCTTTATGGCGTTCCTGACGTTGCCGGTGATGCTGTTGGTGTTGTTTGGCATGCGCCATCTGAACGTGTCGCGTCCGGCTGCCGTTGCCGTTTCACCTCCGGCAGTCGCCGAACGCAAGCAGCATCGCCATGAGCTGCTGCGCAACCCGAATTTCTGGATGATTTGCCTGTTTAACATCGCCTTCCTGACCTACCTGTGGGGCATGAACGGCTGGCTGCCCAGCTACCTGATCAAGGGTAAAGGCATTCACCTGGAACACGCCGGTTACCTGTCATCGCTGCCGTTTATCGCCATGCTGCTGGGCGAAGTGCTCGGGGCCTGGCTGTCGGACAAACTGGATCGCCGTGCGCTGGCCTGCTTTATCTCGCTGTGCGGCGCCGGGCTGGGGTTGGCCGTGGTGCTGCATATGCAGGGGACCTACAGCGTGATCGCTGCCATGGCCTTCAGCACCTTTATGTGGGGGGCCGGTGCGCCGAACGTATTTGCCCTGTTGGCGAAGGCCACCAGCAGCAAGGTCAGCGCCACCGCCGGCGGTATTTTTAACGGATTAGGTAATTTTGCCGGTGCACTGGCACCGGTGCTGATGGGGGCGCTGATCGCCGCCACCGGCAACATGGATAACGGCTTGCTGTTCCTGGTGGTGATGGCCTTTATCGGCTGCATCATTCTGCTGCCGTTGCTGAAGAAATATTGATATCCCATTGATTCACAGAGGAGTACCAACATGTCCCAGGTTGAGAAACAAGCTGCCGTCAAGCCGCAGGATCAGTCGATAGAGAATTGGGTGGAATCACGTATCGCCCGTTTTGAAGGCCGCAAATATGACTGGAATGCGTTGAAGTTCCAGGCCGATTACGACCCGAAATACCGCCGCGCGCAGATGCGTTACATCGGCACCGGGGCTACCGGGGTGGTTAATGACACCAACACCATTCCGGCGGGTAATTTCACCTTCTCCACCATGGTGCTGCCGTCGAAATGCGAAGGCCCGTTGCACCTGCACGACGATGTGGAAGAGGTGTTCTTTATGCTGAAAGGCAGCATCACGCTGATGATCCAGGACGGCACGGAGTACTACGAAACCAAGCTGAAAGAGCGCGATCTGATTTCGGTTCCGGCCGGGGTCTACCGTGGGTTGTTTAACCACGGTGAGGAAGAGGCGCTGATGTGCGTGATGCTCGGCACCGCCAAACCGGAAACGCCGACCTACCCGGCGGATCACCCCTTGTCCAAAGTGAAGCGCAACTGATGAACGGCCTGGTTCAACGTCAGCAGGCGCGCTGCGGGGGTTACACCCTGAGCTGGCGCGAAGCGGGGCACGGCCGCCCGGTGGTGTTGCTGCACGGCATCAGTTCCGGTTCGGCCTCGTGGATCAAGCAGTTTAACGATCGCGGGTTGGCCGACGGCCACCGCCTGCTGGCCTGGGATGCCCCGGGCTACGGCGGCAGCCTGCCGCTGACGGTGAGCCGGCCGGACGCCGCCGCTTATGCTGCTGCTCTGGCGGCGCTGGTGGCCGAATTGCAGCTGGAGCAACCGCTGATTGTCGGCCATTCGCTCGGCGCATTGATCGGCAGTGCCTATGCCGCTGCGCATCCTGATGGTTTATGTGGGCTGGTGCTGGCGGATCCGGCTCAGGGTTATGCCACTGCGTCGGAAGAAAAACGCCAGCAGGTTTATGGCCAGCGCAAACAGATGATTGAAAAGCTGGGGCCGCAGGGCTATGGCGAACAGCGGGCGGCTGCGCTGTTGCGTGATGGCGCGG
This sequence comes from Serratia sp. BW106, assembly GCF_002607755.1. Classification (NCBI taxonomy): domain Bacteria; kingdom Pseudomonadati; phylum Pseudomonadota; class Gammaproteobacteria; order Enterobacterales; family Yersiniaceae; genus Serratia; species Serratia sp. BW106. The sequence goes on along the minus strand of NZ_MCGS01000042.1, from coordinate 7,128 downwards.
ATCCGCAGGATATCGCCTGGGTACGCAACGGTATGCAGCAGCTGGATCCAGAAGGTTTTCTCAGCGCGGCGTGGATGCTGGCCAATGACGATATCGGCCGCCATCTGGCGCAGTACCGTGGCCCGCTGCAGGTGTGGTGCGGTGACTGCGACCGGATCACGCCGCCTGAAGCGGCGGCAATACTGGCGCAACAGCAGGACGCGCCCCTGCGGCTGATTGAGCAGGCAGGGCACGCCAGCTATCTCGACGCGCCGGTGCAATTTAACCGTTATCTGCAGGATTTTACGGGAGCAATCCAATCATGAATTTTCAGCTTGAGCAACGGATCGCGGTAGTCACCGGCGGTTCGTCGGGCATCGGTTTTGAGACCCTGCGCCTGCTGTTGGCGGAGGGTGCAAAGGTGGCCTTTTGCGGCCGCGACCCGGACAAACTGGCGGGAGCCGAAGCCAGCCTGCGTAATGAGTTTCCACAGGCGGAGATCCTGGCGCTGTGCTGCGACGTGCTGGACGAGGCACAGGTGACACAGTTTGCCGCTCAGGTGACGGCACACTTCGGCGGGATGGATCTGTTGATCAACAACGCCGGTCAGGGGTTCGTCGCGCATTTTGAGCATACGCCACGTGCGGCCTGGCTGCATGAAGCGGAGCTAAAGCTGTTCGGCGTGATTAACCCGGTGCAGGCGTTTCTGCCGGCGCTGGAGCGTTCGGATATCGCTTCAATTACCTGCGTGAACTCGCTGCTGGCCTTGCAGCCGGAAGAACACATGATCGCCACCTCGGCGGCACGCGCCGCACTGCTCAACATGACGCTGACATTGTCGAAAGAGCTGGTGGACAAAGGGATCCGTGTCAATTCGATCCTGCTGGGCATGGTGGAGTCCGGCCAGTGGCGACGCCGTTTCGACGAGCGCAGCGATAAGGATCAAAGCTGGGAGCAGTGGACGGCGGCGATTGCCGAACGTCGCGGCATCCCGATGAAACGCCTCGGTAAACCGCAGGAGCCGGCGCAGGCGCTGTTGTTCCTGGCTTCACCCCTGGCGTCCTTTACTACCGGTGCGGCGCTCGACGTTTCCGGTGGCTTTAACCGCCATCTTTAACCGCAGGGGCTGAAAAGATGAAGAAGATCATGATGATTGGCTACGGCGCAATGGCCAGAGAAGTGCTTTCCCGCCTGCCGGATGGGGTGAGCGTGGGCTGGATCGTGGCGCGTGCGGCTCATCATGCAGCGATTGTCAGCGCCTTTGGTGGTCAGGTGCAGGCGTTAACCCATCCGGATCAGTGTGCTGAGCAGCCGGATCTGGTGCTGGAATGTGCCAGCCAGCAGGCGGTGGTGGAATTTGGTGAGGCGGTGGTAACGCGTGGCTGGCCGTTGGCGGTGATCTCCACCGGCGCGCTGGCGGATGCGGCACTGCAACAGCGGTTGCAGCAGGCCTGTCGGCAGCATCAGGGTCAGTTGATCATTTTGTCCGGTGCGGTGGCGGGGATGGATGGGCTGGCGTCGGCGCGCGAAGGCGGGCTGGACAGCGTTACCTATCAGGCCTGTAAAAGTCCGGCAAGTTGGCGCGGCAGCATGGCAGAGCAACTGATTGACCTCGATGCCGTGAACGAGGCGCAGGTATTTTTTGAAGGGTCGGCGCGCGAGGCGGCACGCTTGTTCCCGGCCAACGCCAACGTGGCGGCGACCATTGCGCTCAACGGGTTGGGGATGGACGCCACCCAGGTGCGATTGCTGGTCGATCCCGCCACCCGACGTAATACCCACCGGCTGCAGGTGTGCGGCAATTTCGGTGAATTTCAGATTGAGCTGAGCGGTAATCCGCTGGCGAGCAATCCCAAGACATCAACCCTGGCGGCGCTGAGCGCGGTACAAGCCTGCCGCCGTCTGATCGACGGTGGTTTTATTGCCTGAACGGCAGGAGCGAGCATGGAAAGGTTAAAGATTTTTGTGGCTGGGCGCTGGTGCGAAGGGCGCGGCGATGAGATGACCTCGGTGTTTCCGGCCGATGGTAGCGTCAATGCGCGGCTGCGTGCCGCCAGCGTTGAAGATGTCAATGATGCGGTAGCCGCGGCGGAACGCGCCTGGCGTGCGCCCGAGTGGCGTGGGCTGGTACCACATCAGCGCGCCAGCATTCTGTACCGCGTCAGTAACCTGATTATGGCGCAGCAGGAAGAGTTGGCGCAGTTGCAGACCCGCGACAATGGCAAACCGCTGGCGGAAACCCTTGGGCTGGTGGCCAGTGCGGCGGCGACCGCCCGTTACTTTGCTGCCGCCTGCGAAGTGCTGGAGGGCGAACTGCCGACCCAGCGCAGCGCTGAGGTGATGACGCTGAGCCAGTATCAACCGCTGGGGGTGATCGCAGCGATTACGCCGTGGAACTCCCCGATTGCCAGCGAAATGCAAAAGGTGGCCCCGGCACTGGCGGCGGGCAACGCGGTGATCCTCAAACCGGCCGAAGCCACACCGCTGATGGCGCTCAAACTGGCGGAGCTGTTTGAACAGGCGGGGTTGCCGGCCGGGCTGCTCAGCGTGTTGCCGGGCAAAGGCTCGGTGATTGGTGAAGCACTGGCTCGTCACCCGTTGGTGAAAAAGATTTCCTTTACCGGTGGCACCAATACCGGCCGCCATCTGGCACACATTGCCGCCGAGAAGCTGATCCCCACTTCGCTGGAACTGGGCGGCAAGTCGCCGACCATCGTGCTGGAAGACGCGGATTTGGAACAGGCGGCACGCGGTATCTGTTACGGCATTTTCAGCTCCGCCGGTCAGGCCTGTATCGCCGGTTCGCGACTGTTTGTGCACCGTTCTCTGTACCAGCCGTTGCTGGCGCGCCTGAGTGAACTGGCGGCCGGGTTGCGGGTGGGTAATCCACTGACGCCGGGCGTCCACCTCGGTCCGCTGATTAACCAAAAGCATCGCCAAAGCGTGGCGGATTACGTGGCGCTGGCACAGCAGGAAGGGGGGCGGGTAGTGATTGGCGGAGAAGCCCCGGCCGATCCGCTGCTGGCGCAGGGCAGCTATTACCTGCCGACGATAATCGAAGGGTTGAGCAACAGCGCCCGTGCCTGTCAGGAAGAGATTTTTGGCCCGGTACTGGTGGTGCTGCCGTTTGACGATGAGCAGCAGTTGATTGAACAGGCCAATGACTCGGTATACGGGCTGGCGGCCGGTATCTGGAGCCGTGATTTCCCACGGGCCATGGCGCTGGCGGAGCAATTGGAAACCGGCACGGTGTGGATCAACACCTACAAAACATTTTCTATTTCTACGCCTTTCGGCGGTTTCAAAGAAAGCGGTCTGGGCCGCGAAAAGGGCCTGCACGGCATCAAAGCCTACATGCAGCAAAAAAGCCTGTACCTGGCGCTTAGCCATCAGGTGAATCGCTGGAGCGATTAGCTTTGGTCGACGGTGTGTACCCCTACAACGAACACAATAAGAAGGCAGATGATGAGCGATAAAATAACGGTTGGCGAGGCGATAGCCCGGACTCTGGAACAGTACGAAGTGTCGGCGATGTACGGCATCATTTCGATTCATAATCTGCCGATTGCCGATGCGGTGGGGCAACGTGGCAACATTCGCTTCGTGCCGGCGCGCGGTGAAGCGGGGGCGGTGACCATGGCCGATGCCCACGGCCGTTTCTCCGGTCTGGGCGTGGCCTTGACCAGTACCGGCGCAGGTGCCGGCAATGCGGTCGGCGCGATGATCGAAGCGCTGAACGCCAACACGCCGCTGCTGCACATTACCGGTCAGGTGGAAAAAGCCTATCTGGATGCCGACGCCGGGTTCATTCATGAAACCCGCGATCAATTGGGTTTCCTGCGCGCCTGCTCCAAACGCGCTTATCGGGTTAACTCTGCGGAACAGGCCGTGGCGGTGATCCAACGGGCCATTCTCGACGCGCAGACGGTGCCTTGCGGCCCGGTGGCGGTGGAGATCCCGATCGATATTCAAAGCAGCCTGGTCTCCAGCGCGGTGCTGAGCCAGTCGGTGGCCCCTGCGCCGCTGCCGCCGGCCAGTGACGACGCGGTTGAGCGGTTGTATCAGCGACTGAAACAGGCCAAACGCCCACTGCTGTGGTTGGGCGGCGGTGCGCTGGCCTGCGGCGATGCGGTACGTAAACTGGCGGATGCCGGTGTGGCGGTGATCTCCAGCACCCACGGACGCGGCATTCTGCCGGATAGCCACCCGCGCAGCCTGCGTGCATTCCATAATTCACCGAGCATTGAGGCGATCCTGACGCAGTGCGATCTGACGCTGGTGGCCGGTTCGCGCCTGCGTAGCAATGAAACCCGTACCTGGACGCTGCCGCTGCCGCGCCCATTGGTGCAGATTGATATTGATCCGGCGGCGGCCAATCGCAACTATCTGGCCGACGAACAAATCAACGGTGACTGTGGCGCTTTGCTTAACGCACTGGCGGCTCGACTGAGCTCAGGTGAGAAGGTCAGTGCCGAGTGGGATGCCAAGATTATCGCTGCGGTGCAGCAGGCGGAAAGTGCGCTGCGCCAGCAGTCGGGGGAATATGCCAAATTGAACGACGCCATTGCCGCCGCGCTGCCGCAGGATGGGCTGCTGGTGCGTGATATCACCGTCTCCGGCAGCGTCTGGGGCAGTCGTCTATTCCGGGCTATTTCTCCGCTATGCAACATTCACTCGCTGGCCGGGGCGATTGGCATGGGCTTGCCGATGGCGATCGGTACCGCGATCGCTAACCCGCAGCGCAAGGTGGTCGGGTTGGTGGGTGACGGCGGGCTGGCGTTAGGCCTGGGCGAACTGGCGACGATGGCGCAGGAGCAGGCCAATATCACTTTGCTGATCATGAACGACGGTGGCTACGGCGTGATGCGCGGCATTCAGGATAAATACTTTGCCGGTCGTCAGTACTATAACGAACTGCACACTCCATCCTTTACGCTGGTGGCCGAAGCCATGGGGCTAAAAGCCTGGAAGGTCGACAGCGCAGCACAGTTCAGCGGCGTGTTGGCGGAGGCGATTAACTATCCGGGGCCGTCGGTGGTGGAGGTGGATATGAACAGTATCGGGCCGCTGACCTTCGCCGGGCCACCGCAAAAGTCTTTGTACTAAGCCGTGACGGGTTGAACGGCACCTTACTCAGTCGAGGTGTCGTTCAAAGGTAATCAATTTTTATTAAAAATCCCCAGGGCGTCGACTATCAGTGAAATGGATACTCGAAGCCCAATAATAGCAAGAACCAGCGTGACCAGATCCACATAGCTGGTCGCCGGTTGTAATATTTTTAATGATGATTTAATGCCAATAAAATAACAGCCTGGCATCCAGACAATGGAAATTAACGAGTATCTTGCTTTATTCATGAGTTGACGCCTTAATCGCCCCCATTGAGCGAGGGGGCATATACAGATAAATATTACCAGCGGCATTGCCCATTTACGCTATTTGGGGAGCGGTTACCCGCTAGTGCATCTCTGTTATTATTGTTGTTATTTCTATATGGGCTTTTATCAGGGCAACCGAGACTTGCCGTCGCAGCCCCCGCAACGGCAAAGCCAATCATCGTCCATGGCCCACCAGCCATACCTGTTAGCGCGCCAGTGATGATGCCAACGCCAACATCATTTGCGCATGTTTTTGGGGCTCCGCCTCCGTTGCGGCCATTATTCCGACTTCTTCTTCCTCCATTATCGCTACGGTCACCGCCATTATTTCCACGACCGCCAGATATTTGATCGAGTAAAGATGTATCAATGATTTTCATAAATAACTCCATTCCATAGTGTTGTTTTATGTCCATAAGGAGGCTTAGTATTATATTGTTTTAAGAATACTTTCAATGCTGCATAGGTGAGTTTTCGTTAAAGATCACAAAAAATAAATGGTTATTATGTGTTGCTATAAGTTGTTCTGTTTATATAAGTCTATAAGTAGAGTTGAGTGGTTTTTAAAACTGGATTTAATATTAATACGTTTTTTTATTTTCTGAAAACGGCACCTTAATCAGTGAGAAACCCACTTTGGGGTGCCGTTATTCGGTAGGGCAATGAGGGTTACTTGCCTGCCGCGATGCGGTCGCGAATGTGCTGCGCACGCGCTTCGGAGGCTGGGTGGTCGTCGAACATGCTGCTTTGACGACCGGCTTCCATTTTCGCCAGTTTTTCAAAGCTGGTGACCAGGCCGTTCGGATCGATGCCGCGTTGTTTCATCAGATCGAACGAGTAGTCATCGGCTTCACTTTCCTGCTTCTGGGAGAACTGGGCATTCACCAGTTTTTCGCCCATGTCCGCCAGTTGTGACTGCGACAGCGAACCTATGATGCCACCGGTTGAGGCCGCAGCGGTGCGTAACGCCACGGTGCCGTAGGCTACCTGCATGGCTTTACGCGTATGCCCCAGTGCCACGTGGCCCATTTCATGACCCAGCACGCCTTCCACTTCATTGTCGGTCATCATGTCCATCAGCCCGCTGTAAACGCGGATACAGCCGTTAGCCATTGCCCAGGCATTCACGTCTTTAGTGACGTAAACCTTGTAGTTGGCCGGCGTGCCGTTGATATTATCCCCCAGTGCGGCAGAGATTTTGTTCAGGCGCTTGGCATAGGTACTGTCAGCCGGCGCGATTTGTGCCTTGCTGTCCATCTCTGCACAGGATTTATCACTCAGGGTTTTTACGTCGTCATTGCTTAATGTCGCCGCCTGAAACGCCTGTGCACCAGACTGCATCAGGGTATCGGTATTCAGGTTTTGACAGCCGCTTACCAAAGTGGCAATGCTTAATGCAATCAAAGAGGTACGAATTTTCATAAAGCCATCTTCCTGTGATAGTAACAAGGGGGGAGTGCCATTTTAAATTAGAGAAAACTTGCCGCCTGAGACTAGTGTACGCTGGCCATTGGGAAAATAGTGTTATTCCGAAAAAACGACCAATTGTGCTAATAAGTTGTGAACTCGCTCTCATTTGGCATTAGGGATTGCCGTTTTAATGCTGAGTCTGAGAAAATAGAAAACTTGACCGATTTTTTAATCCGACCTGGAGTAAAACATGTCCTCTCGTAAAGAGCTTGCCAACGCCATCCGCGCACTCAGCATGGACGCCGTACAAAAAGCAAATTCCGGCCACCCGGGTGCACCAATGGGCATGGCGGACATCGCC
>NZ_MCGS01000041.1:74794-185973 GCF_002607755.1 Serratia sp. BW106 | reverse complement strand
CAGTAAGTTGGCACCATTACCCAAAAATCCACCGATATCCTGCTCACCAGTACGCAGTACATGGCCAGGCCCGTGCAGTGTAGCGGCGGGATGATAAAGGCCCGGAACAACACCACTGTTGCCACCCGCCCACATAGACAGATAACGTTCGATCAATCCGGCAAGTGGGCCTGTTACATCATCCCCTTCAGGACCACCGGACCAACGGGCATCCATCTCTTCTGCTGAGATATAATCCAGATCCACTTCCCGACGAGCATTCGCTAACTGTTGCGCAAAATCACGCACATTCAACCCAATTTGGGCTGCAATTGCTGCACGGTCTTGCAACAACCATTCCTGACGCACTGCGCCATCAGAGCAGATACGATCCGCCCAGGTGCGTACCCAAACCGTTTTACCACTCGGCCTGCCGAAAAAACCTTCACCCTGATGTTGAATACACGCCAGTGTGCGTTGCGCTGCATAGTACTCAGACTGTGGTGTATGACAGCACAAGATATCTTCCGTTAACACGGTACGCTGGGGGAAACTGTGCATAGCTTCCAGCGTCAGTCGCATAAACTGTGAAAGATCGTTCAACTGCTTTTCCGGGGTGTGAAAAATCACCGGTGTGGCATAGAAATCAGCGAGTTGACCAATGTCTTTCTGTTCCCAAACCACATGGGTCAGCATCAGAATAAATTGCTGAATAGAATCAAACTGAGGGCTAAAGCCCGGCAACCTGGTCATTGAACCTCCTGCGGTTGGAACAGAGACAACCCGTCTATTTCGACCACACCAAAATGTGGACGTCTGGCTGAATGGCGAACCACGAGCGAACCAGGTACTACTATCTGTTTCGACTCAACATTTCCGCTTTCAATTTGTTTCATTAATAGTGCCACTGTCGCACTTACCATCGCATCAACAGGCTGTGAAGCGGAGGTCAACGCGTAAGATGGCCAACCGGACGGTCCGGTATCATCGTAACCGATTATTGACACGTCCTCAGGGATGCGAAGGCCAAATTTGTAGCGAGCAACATCCATCACCATCAGCGCCATATGGTCGTTGGCGGCAAAAATAGCATCCGGAGGCTGCGCCGAGGAAAAGAGTTCACAGGCTGAGAGTGTGGTTTTCTGCGCGTCATAATCGCCCTGCACCACCCGTATATCCTGGATACCTTTCTTCATCAGCGTACTGATAAATCCGCTTTGCCGGGCAACGTTAACGGATGAATTAGCCAGTCCGGCAACGTAGGCAAAACGTTGATGCTCACCAGCCATCAAAAATTCAGCTATCTGACAGGCTGCAGCTTCATTATCTGTATTAACGCTCGAAACAATACCGTTCTCTTCACTGCGGTTAAACAACACCACCGGGATCCCTGCAGCGGCACATTCTTCGGAGAGTTCAATCGACAGCGATACCGAAGCCAGAACAATACCGTCGACCCGGTACTGCATGATCTGGTCAAAAATCCTGTCCACATTGCCGTCACGATCACCGACAAACAGCAGTAAGTGATAATTCAGCTCATCCAGCTTCTGCGCCAGCGCTTCCAGAACCTGTGGGTAAAACTGATTGTCGAAATAGGACATCACCACACCAATAATTCGCGAACGGGCGGTATTCAGTGAGCGCGCGATGGCATTAGGCCGGTAACCCAGTTCACGCGCTACCTTCAACACTTTTTCACGAGTGGCTGGCGAGATGCTCGCACCTGGCGTGAAGGTTCGCGATACTGCCGATTGTGAAACACCTGCGAGTTGCGCAACCTGCTGCGACGTCACGGGTCCAAAAGTCTTACGTTTCATTGACGTTGTTCCTTATCAACATTCCCGCCATGACGCTTATGCTGTGTAAACAAAGCATTGCATTGATGCAACGGACCACAAAGGGTACGCCATTCCGGCGAATTGTCACCCTTGCAGGAATGCCTGTTTTTTATACTTACCTCATTTCTGCATGCGTATGCAACAACAAAAAACATTCTATTTGCATTTAAAAACTTTCCCTTTACAAAATTGAAACCTTTTCGTAGCTTTGTTTTTTGAATACGTATGCACAACAAACCCAAACACCGTCAATTCTACCGGCTACACAGGCTCTCAGCCAACGGAATGAACCGGTTAATGCCGTACTTGATTGGTTATAACCCATTAATACTTAAGAGGTTCCTCATCATGTTTCGTGCACTATTTAGTCGTTCCGAGGCCCGGCTTTTTTTTACGCTCAGCGTGCTGTTTTTCATCTGCATCCACAGTATTGACGCGTTTCTCGCCCCAATGCTGATAAGTGAAGGAATGCAACCGGAAATGGTGGGTATGATTATGGGTGCCAGTGGGCTGGCCACTTTGTTCGTTCGATTTCCGATTGGCATCCTTTCCGATGTGGTCAAGAGCCGCAAAATTTTTATCCAATTCAGTTTGCTGCTACCACTTGTGACATGGCCGATTGCGTATCTGGAACCCAATGCAGTCACTCTCTATCTGGCCAAAGCCGCGGATGGATTCACTGCCGCAACCTGGGTACTTTATAACGTTATGTTTATTCGCTACTTTGATCGAAAAGATGCTCCAGCCGCCGTTGCACTTCTCGCCTTGGCGGGACCGTTAGGCGTTTTTCTCGGCAATTGTATCGGCGGTATACTGATCCACTTTTTCGACAAGAATATTGGCTACTTTGTCTCTAGCATCGCAGCAGCGCTGGCACTGCTTCTCACCTTTCGCATCAAAGAGCTTCACGACACTGCCCAGCCCCCCACTTTAAAAGCGTGCATTACCAGAGCAAAAGACCAATTAGCTGACTCATCCGTCTGGCTAATCGGTGTGTTAGCGACCATAGTCATTCTGATCCCCTTTGCCACCCGCGATACGCTTACTCCCATTTATGCACAACAGCTTGGGGCAAAAGCCGGCATTCTTACCCTGCTCAGTAACCTGCATTTAATTTTCTACGCACTGGCAATCGCGTTATGCAGTTCGGTGTTCTATAAGCGCCTTGGGCTGACAAATACCGCCATCATTGGAATTTTTCTGCAGGTGATCTCCACCATCGGTGTTCCCTTTACCACCAATATCTACCTTATCTATATTCTGCAATCGGTTGGCGGCTTTTCGTTCGGCATGGCCTTCGCGGTGTTTATGTCACTCAGCGTGGTCAATACGGTTGAGGATGAACAATCCACACGAATGGGATTGTTTCAGACCATCTATTCCTGTGGCATGTTTGCCGGTCCAGTATTAATGGGGTTAATGCTGCAGCATGTTAATTTATCTTCCGGTTATTTTTTGATTGGCTCCCTATCCGTTGTTGCCTTATTGCTCACACCGATGGCTGTACGTAGTGTAAATCAGCGCCAGGCAAAAAAAAGTGAAACCATGACTGATAGCCCTGGCATAACTACTGTGCAGGATTTTGGTAATAAGATTTAAGCTAAAAGAAACTACTTAAACCCACATTGTTAACATTACTTGTTTATTCAGGTGGGGAATCTACGCCTTAAAAATTGAAAGAGGACACCATGACCCAATATTTAAAAACCAGTAAAACATTATCTGAGCGTCAGCAGGCCAATAAAAAGGTGAGTCTGGTAGTTGAAAATATACTTGCCGATATTGAGCAACGCGGTAACGCAGCGGTACGCGAATTATCCCTTAAATTTGATAACTATGACCGTCAGGATTATCGCCTGTCGCAGTCCGAAATCAATTCCTGTATCAAGCAACTGAGCCGTCAGGATATTAAAGATATCGAATTTGCCCAGCAGCAGGTGTTTAACTTCGCTACCGCGCAAAAAGCCTGTCTGTTAGATCTGGAAGTTGAAACCCGGCCTGGTGTCATTCTCGGCCATAAAAATATCCCTATCAATTCCGTGGGTTGTTATGTGCCCGGTGGAAAATATCCGTTACTGGCTTCCGCGCATATGTCGATCATCACTGCCAATGTCGCGGGCTGCTCGCGGATTATCAGTTGCGCACCGCCTTTTAATGGACAACCGGCCCCCGCAATCGTAGCAGCTCAAGCAATGGCTGGTGCAACAGAGATCTATGCCTTAGGCGGCATTCAGGCTATAGGGGCTATGGCTCTGGGGACAGATACAATTCAACCCGTCGATATGCTCGTCGGTCCGGGTAACGCGTTTGTTGCAGAGGCCAAACGGCAGCTTTTTGGTCGCGTGGGGATTGACCTTTTTGCCGGGCCAACGGAAACGCTGGTGATAGCCGATGACAGCGTGGACGCCGAGATGTGCGCTACTGACCTTTTGGGCCAAGCTGAGCATGGGGTCACCACTCCAGCGATTTTACTGACCAACTCTCTGAAGCTGGCACAGGAAACGCTACGTGAGATTGAGCGTCTACTCACAAAACTCCCCACAGCAGAGATAGCCCGTCAATCCTGGCATGATTATGGTGAAGTGATCGTTTGCGACAGCTATGAAGAGATGCTGCAGGAAGCAGAACGAATCGCCTCTGAACATGTGCAGGTAATGACTACCCGTGACGACTGGTTTCTCTCCAAAATGACTAACTACGGCGCACTGTTCCTTGGACCTCGCACAAATGTGGCGTACGGAGACAAAGTTATCGGCACTAACCACACCCTGCCTACACAGAAAGCAGCCCGCTATACCGGTGGGTTGTGGGTCGGTAAATTTATGAAAACCTGCACCTTTCAGAAAGTATTGAGCGATGAAGCTACGACGGAGATCGGTAGTTACTGTTCACGTCTGTGCCAGCTCGAAGGGTTTTATGGTCATGCTGAGCAGGCCAACCTTCGTGTACGACGCTATGGCAAACAGGACGTGCCCTACGCAGGCTCAGTAGCTGCTTTCAATGCCGATGGTACCCACTAATGATGGCACTTCCCCACTCCCCCAACTTTCGCCTGGATAATTGCCGGGCGCTGGTAACTGGCGGTTCCCGAGGTATCGGTTTTGCCTGCGCAATAGCCTTGGCTCGCGCCGGGGCCGAGATCTGGATAGTTGCCCGACAATCCGTGCAGCTTCAGGAAGCCGCACGGATTGCAGCAGAAGGTGGTCTCCACTTACACACCATCCAGCTCGATATTACCGATACCGCTCGCGTGGCAGAAACACTTGCCTCGCTGCCGGATATCGACATTCTGGTTAACAGCGCGGGTCTGGCACACCATCAACCGTTTCTCGATGTCAGTGAAGAAAATTTTGACGCAGTTATAGCACTCAACTTGCGAGCGACATTTTTTCTCAGTCAGCAAGTCGCTCGCCGGATGAAAATGCGTCGCATCACCGGCTCTATCATTCATATATCCTCGCAGATGGGACATGTTGGCGGCCCACAACGCAGTGTCTACTGCGCGTCAAAATTCGCGCTGGAAGGTCTGACTAAAACGATGGCGCTAGAGCTGGGAGAATCGGGTATTCGAGTCAATACACTATGCCCGACCTTTATCGAAACTGAACTGTCCCGTGCCAATCTGGCAGATCCTGAGTTCAACCGTTACGTGCTGGACAACATCTTACTCAAGCGGTTGGGCACGCTGGAAGATGTCATGGGTCCTGTCGTTTTCCTGGCTTCACAGGCATCAGCCTTGATCACCGGTACATCATTGCTGGTTGATGGCGGCTGGACAGCGACCTAGAGGGGACTATGAATACTTTCTCTTTGCTGGAAAACCACGACGCACCGCTGGTGTTGCTGGGTGGCACGCTTTGCAACCACCGCCTGTGGCAACCGGTGGTTGAGCAGCTCAATGTCAGCAATGTGATTAGCATCATCGTCACCGGAGCCGATTCAGCATCTGCGGTCGCCCGTCAGTTGCTCGCAACCCTGCCAGCGCGTTTTTGTCTGGTAGGGTTTTCTCTCGGAGCCATTGTAGCGCTACAAATGATGGCAGATGCACCACAGCGTCTCAGCGGGCTGGCGCTGCTTTCCGTCAATCCGTTCACCGATCCTCCCGCCAACGTAACAGGTCGGCGGGGTGCAGTACGGGAAGCCACCCGCCTAGGGATCAGCCACTGGCTGACCACCACGTTATGGCCTCGTTATGTCGCGCCACATCGGCAGTGTGATTTAGCGTTACACAGCACGATCGTAAACATGGCCGTGGAGAGTGGTATCGATACATTGATTCATCAGACCGAAATCGCCATTACTCGAGCAGACCACCGTGTCGTGTTGCCAATGTTCACGGCACCGTTGCTGATTATTAACGGCGCAAGCGACGCCATCTGTACCCCCGAGCATCATCAGGCTATAGCCAGTGCCGCGCCACACGCGCGCTGGATCACCCTGCCGGACAGTGGTCATTTTTTGCCGTTAGAAGCACCACAACAGGTCGCCATCGCCCTGCGAAACTGGATACAGGAGTCAAAATCATGAGAAAAAACCCGCTAAAAGCCGCCTTTCGTCAACAACAGCCGATCATCAACGGGTGGCTGGCCATTCCATCAGGTTACAGCGCCGAAATCACCGGACATCAGGGCTACGATTCGGTCACGGTCGATCTGCAACACGGCATGATCGATTTCGCCAGCGCATTATCTATGCTACAGGCGCTCTCCTCCACGCCAGCAACGCCACTGGCGCGTGTAAACAGCAACGAACCGGCGCAGATCATGCGCCTGCTCGACGCGGGCGCATGGGGAATTATCTGTCCCATGATATCCACAGCAGAGCAGGCGCAACAGTTCGTCTCTGCCTGTCGCTATCCACCAATGGGGACCCGCTCTTTTGGCCCGGCACGAGCACTGCTGTACGGTGGCAAAGATTACCCCGAATATGCTAATGAAGAGATCCTGACCCTGGCGATGATTGAGACCCGTGAAGGGTTAGATAATCTGGACGCTATTCTCGACACCGACGGGCTGGATGGCGTATTTATTGGCCCGAACGATCTCTCGTTAACACTCACAGGTCATGCCAGCGCTGAGTCGCAGCATCCAGATATGCTGGCTGCAGTGGAACTCGTGCTGGCCCGCAGTCATGCTCATAAGAAACTCGCCGGTATTTTCTGTACTTCTGGCCAGGCCGCAGCTAGCCGTCTGGCTCAGGGCTTTCAGTTCGTTACACCCGCCAACGACGTTATGCAGCTTGGACGCGCCGCCCGCGAAGCCGTTGCACTAGCGCGTGGCGAAACACCCACAGCCAGCGGTACATCCGGCTATTAATGGAGAATTGAGCATGCGCAATGTAATACTCACCCAGGAAGAAGCTCAGCGTCGCCTTGTTCGCCCCGAAGACCGGGTTTCATGCAGCGTGGCTTTCATTGACTGTAAACTCCCGGGGTCAAACCTGAAGCAGAACTATTCGTTTATTGGTCCCGGCGTCACGCAGTCTGCATCCCAGATAGTCAATATACCCGAGGCCCACGGATTTAACATTGGTGCCGCGGCGATGCCCAAAGGGGTGACCAACAATTTGCACCTGCATTTTACCGCAGAGGTTTTTCTTATTCATAAAGGGAGCTGGTGTTTTAGATGGGGAGCCAATGGTGAACATACTGCGGAATTGACCGCTCCCGCCATTTTATCGATCCCTACGTGGATTTTTAGAGGTTTTACCAATGTCAGCAAGCAGGATACCTCCGGCATGGTGTTTACCGTTCTGGGCGGAGATAACACTGGCGGTATTATATGGCACCCTTCGGTTCTCCATGCAGCCCGTGAATACGGTATGTATCTGAGCCGTGACAATATGCTTATCGATGTCAATGCGGGTGATTTGCTACCCGCTGAGGCTGATCTGCTACAGCCATTGGGACCGGAATATATCGCTGCATTACGCGATTACTCCGAACAGGAGATGCGCAGTCGAGCGGTAACAGGGGAACAACGGAAATGGTCGTACGACGCTCTGTTGGATGCCGTTTTACCTGATCACGGTGCACAATTAGCGCCGGTGATCGGGTTTGGTATATCGCAGGATCGTAACAGTACTCCCCCCATTGTTAATCCACATGGATTTTCCGTAGAGTGGTTACGCATTAAAGACCAGCAGCACGTCGGTCTGCACTATTGCCCGGATATTCAGGTGTTGATGGTGTTTCAAGGAACGCTGGAAGTTACCTATAACCGGCCAGGTGAAGAAGTGATGATTATTGCCGAGGAAGGTTCAGTGGTTTCAGTGCCAGCGGGTTGCTGGCGCCGATATCGGGCTATTGACGGCGAAATGGACGCAACGTTGACGACTCGTGGCGATCATCGCAAACAGATCTATTGGGACGCTGAAATTATTGACCAGGCGCGACAGCTGGATCGCTGTATTGACCCTGATGGCTATACCACTATTGCCAGTATTTTACCTGCTACGGCACAGCGTGCCGGTCAGGCAACCGCACGCGAGATGTAAAATATTGCTTAAGTCAGCTTGGTTAAATAAATCAGGTTTGATACCCAGGCTGTCTGAGATGTCATTGTCTCAGGCAGCCTTACACTTTCGGCCCCCTGTATTGAACAAAATTACCCTACTGCCCGCTAACCCGGCATCAGGCCGATAAAGCTGGTTTTCTTGCGCGGCCCGGTCATCAGCGCTTCCAGTTTTTCCACGCATTGCAGATAGTGCGGCGTCTTTTTGTGGGCAGCGACGGCCTGCTCATCCCGGTAGGCTTCATAGATATAAAAACGCGTCGGGATGGTTTCATCCTGCAACACGTCAAAGCGCAGATTGCCCGGCTCTTCGATCGCTCCCAGATGATTAGCGCGGAAGACCTCAATAAACTCGTCTACTTTGTCCTGCTTAACGTTAATTTCTACCAGTGTGACGTGCATGGTGGCTCCTTGTTTACCCTTTCCCCGTCATACTTCAAGCTGCATCCTTGTTGGCTGCCTGCGTTTACCCCGGTCACGTACTACTGGTACGCTCTCGGGGATGCACTTTGTTACCGCCTCGATGCAACTCGAATTATTTAGGGTAGTGAAGGTCAATGTGCTTTCCAACCATAGGTTTATTCCCGCGGATTTACCCCCCGCAACGGCAATTTTGCAGCGCAGTTCACAAATCCTGCCGACCCCGCCGCTTCCGCCAGCAGTGCGCAGAGCACCGCATCTATAGTTAAGATCCCAATCCCAGAGAGTGTGAGCTATGGATAACTACTTGATGGCACTGGACGCAGGCACCGGCAGCATTCGCGCGGTCATCTTCGATCTGGCAGGTAATCAAATTGCTCAGGGCCAGGCAGAGTGGCGGCATCTGGCGGTACCGGGGGTGCCCGGCTCGATGGAGTTTGATCTGGCCCACAACTGGCAACTGACCTGCCAGTGCATCCGGCAGGCGCTGCAGAATGCCGGTATCTCTGGCCAGGCGATCCGCTCCGTGGCCTGTTGCTCGATGCGTGAGGGTATTGTGCTTTACGATCGCGACGGCGTGCCGATCTGGGCCTGCGCCAATGTTGATGCTCGCGCCAGCGAGGAAGTCAGCGAACTGAAAGAACTGCATAACCACAATTTCGAACGCGAGGTTTATCAGTATTCCGGGCAAACGCTGGCATTAAGCGCCATGCCGCGCCTGCTGTGGCTGGCGCATCACCGGCCGGACATCTACCGTCAGGCGGCGACGCTGACCATGATCAGCGACTGGCTGGCCAATATGCTGAGCGGCGAACTGGCGGTCGATCCTTCCAATGCCGGGACCACCGGCATGCTCGATTTGGTCAGCCGTGACTGGCGCCCGGCGTTGCTCGACATGGCCGGGTTGCGCGCCGATATGCTGTCACCGGTGAAAGAAACCGGCAGCCTGCTGGGACACATCACCGAACAGGCGGCACAACAAAGTGGCCTGTTACGCGGCACGCCGGTGGTAATGGGCGGCGGCGATGTGCAACTGGGCAGTCTCGGGTTGGGAGTAGTGCACGCCGGACAAACGGCGGTGCTGGGCGGCACCTTCTGGCAGCAAATCGTCAATTTGCCGGAACCGGCCACCGACCCGGAGATGAACATCCGCATCAATCCGCACGTGATCCCCGGCATGGCACAGGCCGAGTCGATCAGCTTCTTCACCGGATTAACCATGCGCTGGTTCCGCGATGCCTTCTGCGCCGAAGAAAAACTGATGGCGGAACGGCTGGGCGTGGATGCCTACAGCCTGCTGGAAGAGATGGCCGCACGAGTGCCGCCAGGGGCTTACGGAGTGATGCCGATATTTTCCGACGCCATGCATTTCAAGACCTGGTATCACGCCGCGCCTTCGTTTATCAACCTGTCTCTCGACCCGGAACGCTGCAATAAGCAGACCCTGTTCCGCGCATTGGAAGAGAACGCCGCCATTGTTTCCGCCTGCAACCTGGAGCAGATCGCCAGTTTCTCCGGCGTACAGGCGCGCTCGCTGGTATTTGCCGGCGGGGGCTCCAAGGGCAAGCTGTGGAGCCAAATCCTCAGCGATGTCACCGGCCTGACGGTGCGCGTACCGGTGGTGAAAGAAGCCACCGCGCTGGGCTGCGCCATTGCCGCCGGAGTGGGTGCCGGGTTGTATGAGTCGCTGGCACAAACCGGTGAAAGTCTGGTGCGCTGGGAGCGTGAGTACCAACCGGATATGGCCAATCATGAACTGTATCAGCGGCAAAAGGAGACCTGGCAGCAGGTCTATGCCGACCAGCTCACCCTGGTAGACCATGGCCTGACCACCTCGATGTGGAAAGCGCCGGGCCTGTGAGCCTCCCCGGGCGCACACCTGATGCGCCCGTCGCATAAGCTTATGCCGATTAAGCCTTTGGCCTGCCGGTTGGCCGCCAACCCCCGATTGACTTGCCCTGCCTGATTGTTCCCCCACAGAAACAGTGTAACTACCGCAAACGGATTTATCCGCCGCAAATGCCTGCGTAAATTGTGATCTCTGTCACTCCGCGCCCGCTGCGCGGTTTACACATTCACCTGGGATGAGCAGTACTATGCTGAATAATAATGATAAACCTGCACCATCAGCCTGGCTGGCGATTTTCTCGCTGACGGTTGCCTGCTTTGTGATGGTCACTACCGAGTTTCTGCCGATCGGCCTGCTGACCAATATCGCCCCGTCGCTGGATGTCAGTACCGGCAGAGCCGGCCTGATGGTGACCGTGCCTGGTATCATCGCGGCGATCGCTGCACCGGCACTGAGCCTGGCAGCCGGTCGACTCGACCGTCGCCTGCTGATGCTGGCGCTGAGCGTGCTGTTGGCCATCTCCAACCTGGTCTCCGCATTGGCGGTTAACTTCCCCATGATGCTGCTTGGGCGGGTACTGCTGGGCATCTGCGTCGGCGGTTTTTGGGCCTTTGCCGCCAACTATGGCCGTCATCTGGTGCCGGAAGCCAGTCAGGGTCGCGCCACCGCGCTGATCCTCAGCGGCATTTCGGTCGGTGCCGTATGCGGCGTCCCCGCTGGGGCATTGATTGGTGACCTGTTCGGCTGGCGCGCGGCCTTCTTTGGCAGCGCGGTGCTGGCGGTTGGGGTGCTATTGGCCCAACTGCGGTTGTTGACGTCGGTCCCTCCCACTCGTCCGGTCACCGCACGCGACCTGCTGTTACCCCTGCGTCTGCCGATGGCACGTACCGGGCTGATTGCCATCGTGTTGCTGTTTATCGGTCACTTTGCCGCCTACACCTATCTGAAGCCGCTGCTGCAGCAGGTGTTCGTCCTCAGCCCCTCGGCGATTTCGTTGCAGCTGCTGGCCTACGGCGCCATTGGTCTGCTCGGTACCTTCCTCGGTGAACGGCTGGCCGAACGTAGCCTGCGCGCCACCTTTATTCTGATCACCGCCATGTTGGCTGCCATCCTGATCGTCTCGCCGTTCCTCAGTGGCATCGCCGGTGCCACGCTGATGGTGATGGTATGGGGGCTGGCATTTGGCGCCGTACCGGTCTGCGCCACCAACTGGATGTTCGCCGCCGTCCCGCAGGCACCGGAGGCCGGTCAGGCACTGCTGGTCTGCGTGATCCAGATTGCGCTGGCTTCCGGCGCGTTGTTGGGTGGCGAAGTGGTCGACTGGCAGGGCGTCAGCAGCGCCATGCTGTTTGGCGGTGCGCTCACCCTCTCCGCCGCGCTGGTTTTCGGCCTGACCTTGCGTTCCGGCATGATTGGCGTTAAACAGTCATAATCATTATTCATCCGCAGAAACACACCCCGGCCTCTGCCGGGGTTTTGCACTGAGAGCGCTATGGATCATCATTTACTCGCTATTCGGGTGTTTAACCGCGTGGTCGAAACCGGTGGCTTCACCCGCGCCGCAGATTCACTGCGGATGCCCAAGGCCACCGTCACCAAGCTGATCCAGAACCTGGAAGATCATCTGCAAACCAAGCTGTTCCAGCGTACCACCCGCAGCGTGTCGGTCACTGCCGAGGGCGAATGCTATTACCAGCGCACGGTCAAGTGGCTGGCGGAGCTGGAACAGATGGAAGGCAGCATGACCGAGTCGCAGAGTGCGCCACAAGGCGTGCTGCGCATTGACGCCGGTGGCTCAACGGCGCGGCAGTTGCTGGTACCGGCGCTGCCGGACTTTATCGCGCGTTACCCGCAAATTCAGATCGACCTGGGGGTGGGCGACCGTCTGATCGATCTGATTAACGACAGCGCCGACTGCGTGATCCGCAGCGGGCCACTGGCCGATTCCACTCTGATTGCCCGCCGGTTGTTCGAGCTTGAATGGGTGACCTGCGCCACCCCGGCCTATCTGGCGCGCCACGGTACGCCGCAACACCCTTGCGATCTGGAGCTGGGTTTTCCACTGGCACATTACCGCCATGCGCTGAACGATCGCATCCAGCCGCTGCACTTTGTCGATCGGGGCAAGGAGATTGATATTCAGCATCGCTATCACGTCAGCGTCAACGAGGGTAATGCGCTGCTGGCGACGGCACTGGCCGGGTTGGGCATTATTCAAACCTTCCGCTTTATGGCCCAGCCGCATCTGGACAACGGCGAACTGGTCAGCCTGCTGCACGACTGGCAACCGCCCTCGGAACAGATGTACGTGGTCTATCCCTCCAACCGCCATCTAAGCGCCAAAATGCGCGTGTTTATCGATTGGGCGGTCGAGACCTTCAAATAAGCGAAATCTGCCGCTATAGTTGGCTGCTATTGGGCAAAAAACGAATCGAATTATGCGTATTGAACCACTGTCTGCGTATCGCCAACGCATTGATGAACTGGCCGCATTATTGCATCTGGAGTGGCAGGATTTCCCGCCGTGGAGCTGTCGCGAAAAAATCAGCCGACGTCTTGAACAGCGTTGCGAACCGCAGCATCCCGGCATGGCGCTGTTGGCTCTGTCGCCGCAACAAGAGATCCTCGGCACTGCCAGTCTGATCGTTTACGAACTGGCGGATAGGCCGGAGCGAAAATTCTGGATGGGTGAAGTCTTTACTCACCCCCAGCACCGTGGGCAAGGGGTGGCTCGCCGCCTGATCGATCACTGCGTCGCCCACTGCCGCCAGCAACAGATCGCCGAGTTGTATCTCTACACTCCCGATCAACAGTTGCTGTATCAAAAACTGGGCTGGCAACCGGTTGAGTTGCGGGAAGTGTGCGGCGAAGAAGTGACGGTGATGTGCCGCACGCTGTAATCCGGCGCGTTGTGGTATTATTTAACGCATTATTGTTATCACCCGACGGGCACACACCATGGCATATATTCCAAAAAACTACGCGAGGCTGGAGACCGGCTACCGCGAAAAAGCACTGAAAATCTTCCCCTGGGTCTGCGGGCGTTGCTCGCGCGAGTTTGTTTATTCCAATCTGCGCGAACTGACGGTCCACCATATCGATCACGACCACAGCAACAACCCGGAAGATGGCAGCAACTGGGAAATGCTGTGCCTGTATTGCCACGACCACGAACACTCCAAATATACCGAAGCCGATCAATATGGCTCTACGGTAGTGGCCGGTGAGGACGCGCAAAAAGACGTTGGGCTCGCGACCCATAACCCGTTCGCCAACCTGAAATCGATGTTGAAAAAGTAGCCATTACCGAACAGCCATCATTGGCAACCTAATAACTTATTAAGTTGCCAAATTATAAAAATCTCCTCCGCATAACCACTTCCCAGAGCATTCCTACTTACCCGCCTACTAAGTTACCAGCAAAATAAGCAGCAAAGTTAACCGCATACTGGCTTGGCAAGCCGTCGCCGTTGGTGCATATTGTTCAAGCGTTGTTGTTGTTAACCTGTTTAATTATCAATCCAATAAGCATATTAACTTAATAAGTTACCAGCTTAATAACTTGAGAGATGGCAGCATGATTGTTTTGATTGGCTCGCAAAAAGGTGGCGTAGGGAAATCGACCAAGGCGGTCAATATCGCCGGATATTTGATCCTCAAGCTGGGAAAAACCGCCATCATCGTTGATGCTGACGATCAGAAATCAATCATGACCTGGTATAACGACCGCCAGAATGTAGAAGGCTTGCCGCATATCCCGGTGGTCGCCGCCTCAGGCAAAATCAAAGAGACCCTGCTGGAGCTGGATCGTCATTACGACTATGTGATTGTCGATACCGCCGGCCGCGACAGCGCCGAGCTGCGTTCCGGCCTGCTGGCCGCCGATCTGTTCCTCTCCCCACTGCGCCCTTCCCAGATGGATCTCGATACCGTCGGCTATCTGTCGGAAATGTTCGCCACCGCGCAGGAATATAACGAGAAGGTGAAAGGCTACATCGTGCTGAACATGTGCCCGACCAATATCTTTATTAATGAAGCTAACGAAGCGGCGCAGGTGTTGAGCGAGTACCCGGAGTTGACGCTGGTCAGCAACCGTCTGTGCGACCGCAAGATTTACCGCGATGCCTGGGGCGAGGCCATCACCGTGCATGAGGCGAATAACCTAAAAGCGCAGGCGGAGATTGAAAGCCTGGTGAAAGAGGTGATCCTGTGAAAAAGCGTACCCCTACCCAGCGCATGTCAGAAGACGAATTTATCAACAGCGCCACTTCACACACCCTGCATGTTCCCGCCCCGGAAGCCAAACCGCAGGGCCGCAAACGCACTTACAAAGCCATTTCAGTCAGCCTGACCGATAACCACGTCGACGCGATCGATGAAATCATTGTGCAGGCGGCACGTAACGGCGTGGTGCGCATCACCCGTTCCGATATCATCAAGCTGGCGATCGACGGGCTGGCAGAAAAGAGTGAAGAGCACCTGCTGCAACTGCTGAAGAAGATGTAATTAGCTTCACAACCTGCCAGCTTAATAAGCTACTCGCCTGGCAGGTTGATAATCCAACTACCACTGCCGGGGAAACGGCATATCGCGATAGGTTTTTCCGGTCGCCTTATGCAGGGCACTGGCTATCGCCGGTGCGACCACCGCAGTGGAAACCTCGCCGCATCCCTGTGGCTCACGCGAACTGTCGAGCACCACGACTTCCACCTTGGGCATCTCGGCAATAGTTATCAGCGGATAACTATCAAAATTCCCCTCTACTACGCCACCCCGCTCAAAATGCAATTCACTTTTCAAACAGGTGGTCAGGGCAAAACCAATGCCGCCCTCAACGTTAGCGCGAACCAAATTAGGGTTAATCACCTTACCGCAGTCAATACCACACACCGCGCGGATCAATTGCAGTTGCCCTTGATTAATCCTCAGTTCGACCACCAGGCACACGTAAGTGGTAAAAGCGTTGTTTCGACCTAGCCAGATATTACAAGACATGCCGCGATAGGTTCCCGTCGGCAGATCCTGCTGCCAACCCGCCGCCGTCGCAGTGGCGTCCAGCACCCGCCGTGCTTCAGGGCTACCCTGCAGCAATTTTCGTCGATACTGATATTCATCTATGTTGGCTTTATAGCTCAGTTCGCTGATGAAGCTTTCCATGAAAAACAGGCTGGCCACGCTTCCCACACCGCGCAAATAACTCAGTGATACCGGCTGCTCGACAATACCGGCCTCCACTTTCAGGTTAGGGATCTGATACGGCGTGCTATAGACACACTCCACCATGCTTTCATCCCAGCCGCCCGCCTCATGCACCGTTTCGCGCCGCATCTGCCAGAACAGCGACTGGCCGGCATAACGCGCCCACAAAGCCTGCGGATAGCCGTTTTCATCCAGCAGAGCCTGGTAATGACTGATACAACCGGGGCGATAGTATTCATGACGGATGTCTATCTCGCGTGGGTAAATAACCTTAACCGGCCTCCCCACCGCTTTGGAGGCGGCAGTGGCGTGCATCACTGCATCCGGCAGGTATTTACGCCCAAAGCTGCCGCCCAGATAGGTGGTGTTAACCACCACATCGGCAGGCTTCAAGCCAAACATTTTCGCCAAGACACTGCGCACCATGTCCTGCCCCTGGAATGGCCCCCAGGTTTCAATGCGGCCCGCCGTATAATGACTGATGGCATTGCAGGGCTCCATGGTGGCATGTGCCAGATAGGGCGCGCTGTAATGCGCCTGATGCAACCGCGTGCTGCCAACAGCCTGCTGAATCAACGCCGCAGCCTGACCGCGATCTACCGCCTGCGCCAGCTCGCCACCGTCGAGCATGGCCTGATTCTCCGCGGCGATTTTATCGCTGGAAAGCGCCGTCCCCTCCCCCGGCTGATACTCAACCTCCAGCAAATCCGCCGCTTTCTTGGCCTGCCAGTAGCTTTCAGCCACCACGATCACCGTATTCAGGGACATATCATGGTCCAGGCCAACCATGTTATTCATTGACCACTGCCGGGTCAGCACCAGATCGATAACCCCCGGAATACCGCGTATCTGCTGTTCGTTACGTATGGCGATAATTTTTCCACTGAGATCCGGTACCATCCAGGGGACGCCGACCAACATTCCCGGCAACTCAATATCGATGCCGTAAATTGCACTGCCGTCGACCTTCTCCGGCGTATCAACCCGTAACAACGGCTTGCCGATAATGCCCTGTTTTTCCTGCTCCTGGTTCTTCAATGTCGGAGTGGGATTCAGCGGCAGCTCCGCCGCATAATGCAGCAGATCGCCATAGGCTACCCGCCGCTGGCCAACATCATCCACTACCCAGCTTTTTTCCGTACGGCACTGCTCCGGCCGTAAAGCCAGATGTTTGGCACCGGCATGCAGGAAAAAATCTCTGGCCTGCGCGCCCGCCAGCCGGGTGCGTTGGTAAAACTTGGTCATTGAGGTTGAGGCCGCGACAAACTGCGCAAAAGACTCTCCCCCTGCAACCTGACGGTAGGCATCACGACCGGTGACAAACTTCACCGTCACCTGCGCCCAATCTGCATCCATTTCTGCCGCCACAACCTCCGCCAGACCGGTGTATATCCCCTGACCAACCTCGCACTGCGACACGCCGATGACGATTTGGCCGTTGCGATCGATCCAAATCCAATCGTTCAACTCATATTGGCTGTCTGGTGGCGTGGTATTTTGAGAAACCACTGCCGCGATACTGCGTAGCGATATCGGCAGGAGCAGAGCACCAACGGCCAGTGCGCCCCCTTTGACCAAGGTACGTCGGCTGATCGTCATGGTTATTTCTCCCCATTACTGACGCGATGTACCGCCGAACGAATACGATGGTAGGTGGCGCAACGGCACAGGTTGGTCAGGCCATCATCGATCTGACGATCGCTGGGATGTGGATTTGCCGCCAGCAGCGCGCTGACCGCCATGATCATGCCGGATTGACAGTAACCGCACTGCGGCACATCTTCGGCAATCCAGGCTTGCTGCACCGGATGGCTGCGATCGGCGGACAATCCTTCAATGGTGGTCACCTTGCGATTCACAACCAACTGCAGCGGGTAGCAGCAAGAACGCACCGCCTGACCGTCGACATGGACCGTGCAGGCACCACAGGCACCGATACCGCAGCCAAACTTGGTGCCGGTCAGCTTAAAATGCTCGCGGATCACCCACAGCAGCGGCGTATCCGGCTCACCGTCAAACTCGACCTCACGGCCGTTCAGATTGAACTTCATACCACCCTCTCTTAGGTTGCGGAGCGAAAAATATCAGCGTGTGCGGCGGCGACGCGCCTGAATCAGCCAGCCCAGAGCCAGCAATACCAACAACAGCCCGCCCCAGAGCAGATAAGGCAACAGCCAGATCAACAGGGGTATCTCTCCACCCGCCCGCAGTTGCGCCACCTGTGCCGGTGTCACCCTGACGGCAGGGTTGCCAAACTGCTGCAACACATAATTACCCAACTCAGCGACCTGTCGATCGTCAAGGCTGTCGGCGAAGCCCGGCATCCAGGTCTGTATATTTTCGCCCTGCCGCTTGACCCCATGCAGAATGACCATCACCAGGTTATTGGCCTGTTCACTGCCGACGGTAGAGTTATGGCGCAAAGCGGGAAAGTGCCCGTCGTAAGCACCTTTGGCGTCAAGACGATGACAACTGGCGCAAGAGATGGCATACAGCGCAGCGCCTGAAGCGCTATCCACTCCACCGCCCTGATACTGATAGGCAGCTTTGGTAGCGCGAACAGTGGTTATCGGCGGGGTTTGTTTTAGCCAATCCGCGATGGCGGTAAGATCGTCATCGCTCAGGAACCTCAGGCTATGCTCCACCGCTTCCGCCATACCACCCGCCGCCTGCGCTTTGTCATTACGTCCGGTGCGCAGGTATTGCACCAGTTCCGTTTGGCTCCACCCGCCGATGCCACTGACGGGATCCGAGGTAATATTCGGTGCTATCCAGCCGCCAACCTCAGCGCCAGCCAGGTAGCGGTCGCCCCGCTCCGCCATCATCCAGTTGCGCGGACTGTGGCAGGCGGAACAGTGTCCCAACACGTCGACCAGATAACGACCGCGCTCATTCGCTCCCGCAGCATGGGTGGGCGTATTCTTCAGGAATAGCCAGTTCCAGCCGAGGATCGCGTAGCGCCAGGAGAAGGGAAAATCCAGTTGAGTGGCTGGCACCGCACGTTCAACCGGAGTGACTCCGACCATAAAATAGCGGTACAAGGCGTGTAGATCGGCATCGCTCAGCCCCTGATAAGCGCTATAGGGCATCGCGGGATACAGCGGTTGACCATCACGGCGAATGCCCTGAGTCAATGCGCGTCGAAAATCCTGTTCGTTATAATTGCCAATCCCGGTCTCTTTGGCCGGTGTGATATTGCTGGCGATGATTTTTCCCATCGGTGAAGCAATCGCATAACCACCGACATAGGGCGCATCGTGTTCAGCACTGCCGCGATGGCAGGCAGCACAGTCGGCGGCAACGGCCAGATATTTGCCCCGGGCGATAATCTGTGGATCCTCAGCGCCGGCAAATGCCGAGACGGCAAAAATGCCCAGTGCAAATGCACACAGCCCCAGCACGACTTGCCGGCGGCCGATCACGATCCGCCGTCCGGGTTAATCTCGTTTGCCTGCTCGCTCGCCAGCAATGCGAACTCCTCCGGCAACAGGTTTTCCTGATCGAGCATGGCGATTGCGTTATGTTTAATGCCAAACAACACGCGGTAAAACGCCTCCAGATCGCTGGTGGAAACCCCTTTGAGCAGCAATTGGCGTGCCTGTTGGCTGGAGTGATCCAACTGCTCCAGCATCTCCTGCCCGGCCGCGGTCATTCTCACCCCTTTGGCGCGTTTGTCCTCCGTCAGTGCAATGCGCGCAATTAACTGATTCTTTTCCAGAAATAACAGCGCGCGGGACATGGTTGAGACCTCGGCATTCAGGTGCAGCGAGATGTCTTTCAGGGTACAACCGTCACCGAGATCGGCGATGGCGCTCAGCGCCAGCCAATGCGGGCGTGTCAGATTGGTCATTTTCACCGACTGATCCATGGCGGTACGCCACAGGCGGTTGGTGACGTCCAGATGAATCCCCAGCGCAGCAGGAAGTTTACGCGGTTTTGACATGCTTGATGGCCTCTGGAAATTTATTTGCTTGTGCAAGCAAATAATAGATCGAACTCACCGGCAGGATCAAGCCGGTGACAGAGATTTAATTAAAGTGATTTAAATACATGATGATAGTGGTGTTCTGGCTGAGTTTATAAGGACAAAAAGCCCTGCTGCCGCAGTATCTCCTGCCCCT
Organism: Serratia sp. BW106; assembly: GCF_002607755.1. Classification (NCBI taxonomy): domain Bacteria; kingdom Pseudomonadati; phylum Pseudomonadota; class Gammaproteobacteria; order Enterobacterales; family Yersiniaceae; genus Serratia; species Serratia sp. BW106. The sequence goes on along the minus strand of NZ_MCGS01000041.1, from coordinate 166,052 downwards.
GTTCCGCCAGAATAAACCCGGCTAAAGGCTGCGCTCGCGCATCCAGCAGGCACAGGCTGTAATCGGCTTCAATCGCCAACGGTGGCGGTAACTGCCGCACCGCCAGTTTAGGGAATTCCGCCAAGGCTGTGCCATAGCTGGCATACCCGAGGAAGATATCCGCCTGTCCGCTGTTAAGCAAATACTCCGCCGCCAGTCGATGCGGCGGCAACGGTGCGGAGTCGGGCCCACCGACCAATGCCAAAGCCCGCTGCTGCAAGGCGACGCCCTGCCCCGGTGCCAACAGCTCAATACGCTCGAACAACTGCTGCGCATAGTCGCCAGAAGGATCAGCGCCCGGCGTTGATGTCGCCACCCGCCAACGCGAGTCCAGCAACACCTCCAGCAATGGCCGTTCGGTTAAGCCGGCAATATTACGCACAGTGGCGCACAGCCGGTTGCGAGCAAAAGGCTCAACCCGTGACGACAGTTGCAAACTTACCAATCGCTGCGGGTGCGCCAGGTTGGCCGAGGCGAAAATATGCGGGCGCTCCCCGGCTTCAATTCGCTGGCGCAGCAGACCCGCCGGGCCAAATACCGCCTCCACCGCCTCACCGGTTTGTGCCTGAAAGGCAGCCAACAAGGGACCGAATGCGCCACGCAGGCTACCGGCGGCGAACAACAAGATATTACTCACTTTCACGCTCCCGTTGGCTGCGGTACAGGGGAACCAGCGTTTCAAACTGACGCCCGTCGATCTGCAAGGCTACCCGTTCAATCGCCAAATCAAACAGCGGCGACAGGCTCTCGGCCGTCAGCACCTCAGCGCAGGAGCCCAGCTGATGCTGTCCTGCCGCCCCCAGCAACAGGGCGCGATCGGCCACCGCATGTGCATGATTGGGCTGATGGGTAGAAAACATCACCGCCATCTGTCGTTCCCGTGCCAAATGTGAGATCAGGCTCAGCACCCGGTCCTGATGGTGCAAATCCAACGCCGAGGTCGGCTCGTCCAGCATCAACACCTCACAGCTCATCGCCAACGCACGGGCTATCAATACCAGTTGCCGCTGCCCGCCGGACAGGCTGCCAAATTCGCGATCGGCAAAGCCCAGCATATCCAGCGACTGTAGCGCCTCTTTCGCCAGTCGGTGATCCTGCGCCGAGGGGGAGCGGAACAAACCCACGTAACGCGCGCGCCCCATCAGCACGATATCCAACACCCGATAAGCAAAGGGGGCAGCGAACTGCTGCGGGACAAAACCTATGCCGTTACCCCGTTCCACCGCGCCTTGCTGCAATGGTAAGGTACCGAGCAGCAGTTGCATCAGGGTGCTTTTACCGCGTCCGTTGGGGCCGAGCACCGCCAGCACCTCACCGCGCCGTAACTGTAAATTCAATTGATGAAACAGTGGTTTCTGGCCGGGCCAGCTAAAACCCAGCCCCTTCACCCGCAACAATGTCTCAGCCATGCCAGCCTCTCAGTTGCGCGCGGCGCAACAGCAACGCAAACAGCGGCGCACCAATCAGCGCCGTCAGGATGCCCAATGGAATTTCGCTGCTGCTTAAGGTGCGTGCCAAATCGTCAATCAACACCATATACAGCGCACCCAGACACATTGAGGCAGGCAACAGACGACGATGATCCGGGCCGACCAGCAGGCGGGCAACGTGGGGGATCACCAGCCCTACCCAACCGATGCTGCCGCTCACCGCCACCTGTGCAGCGACGATGGCGGCACACAGCGTCAGGATCAGCCAGCGGGTCCCTTCGACATTGATGCCCAGCGCGGCGGCATCCTCATCCCCCAGCGACAACAGATTAATACGCCAGCGTAATGCCAGCAGCAGCCCGCCGCCCAACAGCAGTGGCAAGAACAGCATCAACAGTTTGTTATCGTCGGCGGTAGCAAAGCTGCCCAGCAGCCAGAACACGATGCTCGGCAGCTTTTCTTCGGTATCGGCCAGATATTGCAGCAGGCTGACGCAGGCGGAGAAAAAACCGCTGAGGATCACCCCGGCCAGCACCAGTGACAGAATATTGCGTCGGGCAATGGCGCTGGTGATGGCGAAAATCAGCAGTAACGCCGCCATGCCGAACACAAAGGCAGACAGCAGCAGCGCCGCCATTGGCAGGCTGAGCAAAATGGCCAGCGTACCGCCAAAAGCCGCACCGGAGGAGACACCGATAATGTGCGGATCCACCAGCGGGTTGCGAAATACCCCCTGTAGCGCCGCACCACATAAGGCCAGTGCCGCCCCGGCACCCATCGCCAGCAACACCCGGGGTACACGCACCCCGAGGATCACCTGACGTTGGATCTCATCAATACCGCCGTGCGGGCCAGTCAAGGGCTCCAGCAGGATTAGCAGGCTGTGGGCCGCCGACACCGGATAGCGACCGATGCCCAACGATAACAACGCACAAAGCAACGTCAGCAGGATCAGCCAGCCCAGCCTCATTGCCCACTCTGACAGCAGCTACTGCGGTAATACTGCCGGTAGTAGGCGTCCACCCGCTGTTGCAGATTAACGTCGCTGAAACGCTGCGGATAAAGCTTTTTCGCCATCCACAGTTCGCCCAGCGCCAGCGCTTCCGGCATCGGGTAGCCCCAGGCCTTGGCGTATTCCGGCATCAGATAGACCCGTTTATTTTTCACCGCATCAATCCCCTGCCACTGCGGCGAGCTGAGGATTTGCATCACCACCTCGGGATAGCGTTCCTGCACGAAGATCACCGCCGGGTTCCACTTCAGCACGTCCTCAATCGACACCTGTTTAAAACCGTTAATGTCCTTCGCCGCCACGTTGAGAGCCCCGGCGTGCTGCATCATCAGGCCGGTGTATTTGCCCGAACCGTAAGTGGTTAAGTCCGGGTTGGCCATATAGACCCGTACTCGCTGGTCCTCCGGCAGGTCGCGCAGCCGGTCTGCCACCAGCGTCCGCTGCTGAAATACGTCCTGGATCAGCGCCTCGGCCTGTGGCTGGTGGCCCATGACCGTGCCGATCAAGCGAATGCCATCCTGCAGGCCCAGGTTATAGGCCTGATCTTCATCTTTCAGCTGCGGGTTCATTTTTCCGGCCTGATCCGCCGACTCACGACGCAGTGAAATCGCCACCACCGGAATACCGGCCCGTTCAATCTGGGTAATCATTTCCGGTGGTGCATAGTTGGCAACGAACACCACCTGCGGATGCAATCGGAGCAGGCTTTCGATGTTCACCGAGGTGAGATCGCCCGGCATCGGCATGTTTGCCAGCCCAGGTGCCAAGCGCAGATAATTCGGCCCCAGTTGCTTCTTCCAACTGCTGAGCACCCCAACCACCTGTGGCAGAGCGTCGAGTTGCACCAGCAGGTTCAGCGTCTGATGTTGCAGCACCACGGCGCGGGTGATGGTATCGGGTAGCCTGACCTGTCTGTTGAGTTGGTCAGTAACCTGGCGATCTGCCTGCGCAGCGCAAGAGAACAGAATAAAAAGCAACAGTAGGCGCGGGAAGCGTTTGAACATGAGGGGGATTCCGGTTGATTATCGTTATATATAAAATGATATAGCGATAGCCATGGCGAAACAATCAGCGGGATCAACGATTGAGAAAATAGCCGGGGAATTAAACAAAACAGGTGGGTGTTAAACATCAACAAAACCCTCTCCCACCGCAGCGAGAGAGGGCCAGGAGTGATTACTTCAACGTAAAGCTCTGTGCCTGTACCTCGTCGGAATCCAGGCCGACAAATACATTAAACTTGCCCGGTTCCGCGCCCCATTTCAGGCTGGCGTTATAGAACTTGAGATCCTCTTCGGTGATCGGCAACTCCACCTTCTGCGCCTGACCGGCTTTCAGCATTACCTTTTTGAAGTTACGCAGCTCTTTCACCGGGCGGCTGACCGAAGCCGTCACGTCCTGCAGATATAACTGCACCACGGTGGCGCCATCATATTTACCGGTGTTTTTCAGCGTGACGCTGGCGGTGATTTTGCCGTTGCGCGCCATCGTCGGGCTGGAGAGTTTCAGATCCGACAGGCTAAAGCGGGTATAGCTCAGACCGTAGCCAAAGGGATACAGCGGGCCGTTCGGTGAGTCAAAGTAACGGGAGGTGTACTTGCCCGGGTTTTCCTTGCCGAATGGACGGCCGGTATTCAGATGGTTGTAGTACATCGGGATCTGCCCGACCGAGCGTGGGAAGGTCATCGGCAATTTGCCCGACGGGTTGTAGTCCCCGAATAACACGTCGGCCACCGCATGGCCACCCTCGGTGCCGCTGTACCAGGTTTCCAGCATCGCATCCGCCTGCTGGCTTTCCCAGCTCAGCGCCAGCGGTCGGCCGTTCATCAGCACCAGCACCAGCGGTTTACCGGTGGCCTTCAACGCCGCGATCAGATCACGCTGGCTTTGCGGAATGGTAATGTCGGCACGGCTTGAAGCTTCGTGCGCCATCCCCTGTGATTCACCCACCACCGCCACCACCACATCGGCTTTCTTCGCCGCCTGCACCGCCTCGTCAATCATCTGCTGTGGCGGGCGGGTATCAAACACCACCGCCGGCTCATACTCGTTCAGATAGTCGATAATGCTCTTGTCCTGAGTGACGTTGGCCCCCTTGGCATAGAGGATCTTCGCCTTGTCGCCCACCGCCTGCTCCAGCCCCTGACGGAGAGTCACTGACTGTTTGATCACCCCGGCCGCCGACCAACTGCCCATCACGTCACGCTGACTGTCGGCCATCGGCCCGACCAGCGCTATGGTGCTCTGCTTGCTCAACGGCAGCGTCTGCTTGTCATTCTTCAGCAACACCAAGGTTTTACGCGCAATCACGCGCGCTTCAGCACGGTGCAAACGGCTTTCGGCATTGGTGTCCTGCGGATCGGAGCCGACCGGGCCAAGGTGGGTATAAGGGTCTTTGAACAGGCCCATATCATATTTGGTGTTCAGCACGTCGCGGCAGGCGCGATCGATGTCGCTTTCCGATACCAGCCCGTCTTTGACCAGCCCCGGCAGGTATTGGTCGTAATACTCGTCGCTCATGCTCATGTCGACGCCGGAAGTGATTGCCAGCCGCACCGCATCGCGCGCGTCTGCAGCCACGCCGTGTTTGATCAGCTCTTTAATCGCGCCGTGGTCACTGATAGTGATGCCCTTGAAGCCCCACTGATCGCGCAGCAGGTCTTTCAACAGCCACGGGTTGGCGGTAGCCGGAATGCCGTTTATCGAGTTGAGCGACACCATCACCCCGCCGCTGCCGGCGTCCACCGCCGCCTTATACGGTGGCAGGTAGTCCTGGTACATTCTTAGCGGGCTCATATCGACGGTGTTGTAATCGCGGCCGCCTTCGGTGGCCCCGTACAGTGCGAAGTGCTTCACGCTGGCCATGATGGAACCGGGTTTGGACGGGTCACCGTTTTGGTAGGCATCCACCATCACTTTGGCAATTTTGGACACCAGCCAGGTATCTTCCCCGAAACCTTCCGAGACCCGGCCCCAGCGCGGATCGCGAGTGATATCAACCATCGGCGAGAACGTCATGTTCAGGCCGTCGTCGCTGGCTTCCTGCGCCGATACCCGGCCGCTGAGCGCGATGGCTTCGAGGTCAAAACTGGCCGCAAGCCCCAGGCTGATTGGGAACACGGTGCGTTGACCGTGCACCACATCGTAGGCGAAGAATAACGGGATTTTCAGGCGGCTGAGCTGCATGGCCTGATCCTGCATGGCGCGGATATCCGGCCGGGTAACGGTATTGAAGATGGCGCCAATCTGCCCCTTGCTGATGCCGTCGCGGATCGCCTCTTTCGGATTATCCGGCCCGACGCTGATTAGGCGCAACTGGCCAATTTTTTCGGCCAGCGTCATCTGTTTCATCAGGTTGGTTACGAAGGCATCGCGCTGCTGGGCATTAACGCCCTGGATCACGGCGCTTTCCTGCGCAAAAACCGGGCTGATAGCCAGACCGGACAACATACTCACCACACAAAGCCATTTCATATTATTTGATCTCAGGCATGTTCCCGCCGCAGGCGGCGACGGAGATGATTTATCAACGTGAAAAGGCAGTGTGCCATACTCCTTTTCAGCGCAGAAATAATTTGTAATGTTAAAAGTTACAAGCTGTTAGCGAAGGCCGATCGATAGTTTTGCAGCCTGGCGCGGCTTTGTTCCGCTTCATCACTGAGGAAATTGACCAGTTCGGTTAATGCCTGCGGCACCACCGCCCGTTCAGGATAGACCAAATAGTAAGCCGCACCGCTGACCACGCTGAGCGGGAACGGTGTGACCACACGCCGCGCCTGAATATCTTCTTCCAGCAGGCACAGATCGCCGATGGCAATACCAAAGCCTTGCAGCGCGGCGCTCATCGCCAGATCGAGCGTATCGAAATGCTGCGCCTTGCCGGATGGCAATGCCTCGAACCCCGCCGCCTTCAGCCACAGCAACCAGTCGCGGCGATCGCGCGTGGGATGCAACAGGGTTTTCTCCGCCAGATCGGCTGGCGTGGGTGGGCGTGACAAATCGGGCAAATAAGATGGCGTGCAGACCGGCGTCAGGATTTCATCGAACAGATGATGAACCCGCAATTTTTTGGCCTGTGGCTGGCCGAACACCACCGCGGCATCAAAATGTTCTGCGCCAAAATCCAGCCCGTGCGATACCGAAGCGGTTAGCTCAATATGCATTTCCGGCCGTTCATTTTGCAGCCGGATAATACGCGGCAGCACCCAACGCATGGCACAGGTCGGGCATTTGATGCGCAAGGTACCCGGCTGCGCCCCGACCCGCGCCAGTGCCTCATCCAACTGTCCGAGCGCCTGCTGCACCGGAGCCAGCAGCATCGCGCCCTGTGGAGTCAGCGTCAGGCCGCGCGCCCGGCGGCTAAACAAAGGGTAGCCCAGATGCTGCTCCAGCCCGAGGATCTGTCGGCTGACCGCGCCCTGCGTCAGGTGCAGGCTCTGGGCGGCATGGGTGAAATTAAGCCGTTGCGCCACCACCACAAAGGTTTTCAACACGTCTAGGGAAGGTAAGGACATTGACATAACGGCCTCTCAAGCCATGATTTGGATGCATGGCGAGTATGACAAACTTTCCCTTGTTGGCCTACCCTCAGTGATGCTTAATCAAACCATACTTCCCCTGTTTCCCCTGGAGCCACTCATGCAGAGCGCCTGCTCACACCGCTCGAAGTTGCCGGACGTCGGCACCACGATTTTCACCGTTATCGGCCAGCTCAGCGCCGAACATCAGGCCCTGAATCTGTCGCAGGGGGCACCGAACTTCGCCTGTGAACCTCAATTGGTTGAAGCGGTGGCGCAAGCCATGCGCGCAGGTCATAACCAATACGCACCGATGAGCGGCGTGGCGGCATTACGTACCGCGCTGGCAGACAAATTTGAACGATTGTATGGCGCGCGCTATGACGCCGACGAAGAAATCACGGTCATTGCCAGCGCCAGCGAAGGATTGTATTCCGCCATCAGCGCGCTGGTGCATCCGGGCGATGAGGTGATTTATTTCGAACCGGCGTTCGACAGCTATGCGCCGATCGTACGCTTGCAAGGCGCAACACCGGTAGCGATCAAACTGTCGCTACAGGACCTGCATATTGACTGGGACGAAGTCGCCGCCGCCATCAACAGCAAAACGCGGATGATCATCGTTAACAGCCCGCACAACCCGACCGGCAGCATATTCGGCGAACATGATATTGAACGCCTGACCGCCCTGACGCGCAATACCGATATCGTCATTCTGTCCGACGAGGTCTACGAACACGTGGTGTTCGACGGTGATATTCACCACAGCATGGCACGCCACCCTCAGTTGGCTGAACGCAGCGTGATCGTTTCGTCGTTTGGCAAAACCTACCACGTGACCGGCTGGCGCGTCGGTTACTGCATGGCACCGGCGGCGCTGATGGACGAAATCCGCAAGGTGCACCAGTTTATGGTGTTTTCCGCCGATACGCCGATGCAGTACGCCTTCGCCGAAGCGCTGGGCAACCCGCAAAGTTATCTGGGACTGGCGGCCTTCTATCAGCAGAAACGTGATTTATTGGCGAGCGCGCTGCAGGATTCACGCTTTGAATTACTGCCCAGCCGTGGCAGTTTCTTTATGCTGGCCCGCTTTAGCGGTTTCAGCAGCGAAAGTGACAATGACTTTGCGGTGCGTCTGATCCGTGAGGCCAAGGTCGCGACTATCCCGCTGTCGGCGTTTTACAGCGACGGCACTGATACCGGCATCATCCGACTGAGTTTTTCAAAAGATAATGAGACCCTGCTGGAAGGCGCTCGCCGCCTGTGTCAGGTATAACGCATTCATTTTTTTGCTTTGACCATGGGAAAAAGGCTCCGACTATGAAATCACTGAAAACGTGGATCGCCGCAGGCTGCCTGCTGGCCGCCGGTTCCACGCTGGCGGCGGAAAATACCCTGCGCTTCGGCCTGGAAGCGCTGTATCCCCCATTCGAATCCAAATCCGCCAGCGGTAAGCTGGAAGGCTTTGATATCGATCTGGGCAACGCGGTGTGTGCCGCCGCCCAGTTAAAATGCAGTTGGGTCGAGACTTCGTTCGACAGCCTGATCCCGGCGCTGAAGGCCCGTAAGTTCGACGCCATCAACTCGGCGATGAACGTCACCGACCAGCGTCGCCAGGCAATCGACTTTACCGATTCAATCTATCAGGTGCCAAACCGCCTGATCGCCAAGGCTGACAGCGGCCTGCTGCCAAACGCCACCTCATTGGCGGGCAAGCACGTCGGCGTACTGCAGGGTTCGATTCAGGAAACTTACGCCAAGGCCCACTGGGCACCTCAGGGGGTGGACGTGGTGTCCTATCAGGATCAGAACCAGGCTTATCTCGACCTGACGGCCGGGCGTCTCGACGCGACGCTGGTCATGGCACCGTCGGGCCAAAGCGGTTTTCTGGCGCATCCGGACGGTAAGGGCTTCGCCTTTGTCGGCGATGCAGTCAGCGACGACAAGATCCTCGGTGAGGGCATTGCCTTCGGCCTGCGTAAGGGTGATGACGCCCTGAAGAAAAAGCTGAATGAGGCGATCGTCAAAGTGAAACAGCAAGGCACCGTGAGTGAGCTGGCGAAGAAGTATTTTGGCGATATTGATGTGACAGTGAAGTAAGAAATCAGCTTCAAAAAAGAGCTGAGTGGTTAACTCAGCTCTTGATTAAGTTCCCGCCATTTCCCTATGGACGACGAGTCAGTTGCTTGATGACAACGATAATTTGCAAACAGACAAGAACTGTCTGTAACGTCAATAGAACCAGACTTGCAGTTATCACTTTACACACTCCTTGTGACGGAGGGTGCGCACTTCACCGTAATTGCTCTTGGGTAGCCCCTTACGGTGAGTACCCGTTGGATGACAAGTACATGCAGCACACCTTTGGGTGGGAGCAAACCGGACAGCACCACCCGTATCCAGTTGGGACCAATGGAAATCGTTTGTGATTCACCACCCGTCTTGCACTACTCCGACACACCTGTCATCGTCATTGATTATAAAGCAGGTTGCACAATTTGTAATCAAACAAAACACCGGGTACACTGAAAAGCGGATGACAAGTACATGCAGTACTGCTCTCTTTCAGAGCCGAAAATAGAAGAACCAGGCCACCAACCTGGTTCTTTTTTTATGCCCGTTTACCGATCAAACACCGAGCTGTTCAGCGCACGGTCCTGCTGATGACGCTCCAGCGCCAGTTCAATCAGGCGGGTGATCAGTTGGCTGTAGCTGACGCCACTGGCGGCCCACAGTTTGGGATACATGCTGATATTGGTGAAACCCGGCAGCGTGTTGATTTCGTTGATTACCACGTTGTTGTCTGGCGTCAGGAACACGTCGACACGCGCCAGACCGAAACACTCGAGCGCCCGGAATGCTTTCAGCGCTACATCGCGGATTTTATCACTCACTTCCGGCGTAATCGCCGCTGGCACTATCACCTGAGCACCCTGCTCATTGATGTATTTGGTGTCGTAGGAATAGAAGGCGTCGCTCAGTACGATTTCGCCACACAGGCTGGCCTGAGGTTCATCGTTACCCAATACCGCGCACTCGATCTCACGGCCGACAATCGCCGATTCCACCAGCACTTTATGATCGAAGCTGAACGCCAGCGCCACCGCAGCCTCATAGCCGGCGCGATCCTGCACCTTGCTGACCCCCACCGAAGACCCCTGGTTAGCCGGTTTCACAAACAGCGGCAGACCCAGGCGTTCACTGAGTTGTTCAAAACTGTATTTAGCGCGGTTGTTGCGCGTCAGCGTCACAAAAGGCGCCACCGCCAACCCGGCATCACGCAACAGGCGTTTGGTGACGTCTTTGTCCATGCTAACCGCTGAACCCAGCACGCCGGCACCGACAAACGGCAGGTTGGCCATCCGCAACAGTCCCTGCAACGAACCGTCTTCCCCCAGCGTGCCATGCACAATGGGGAACACCACATCGAGCTGGCCCAGCGCACCGGCGTTGCCTGACTCGATCAGTTGCTGCTTTTCCTGGCCGGGGATCAGCGCCACATTTTTATTTGAGCGGTTCAAGGCAATCAGCGCCGGGTTTTCCGCATTCAGCAGGTAATTGGACGCATCGTTAATGTGCCATTGCCCCTGCTTGTCGATCCCCAGCAGCGTGACGTCAAACTTGTCTTTGTCGATTGCATCCACAATGTTTTTTGCCGACTGCAGCGAAACCTCATGCTCCGCCGATTTGCCGCCAAAGATCACCCCAACACGTAATTTGCTCACGCCCTAAATCCTTCTGAAAAATCAGTGCAAAAAAGTCGTTTATCACAATAAACGCATTGCCCGACGGCGGCAATCCTTGTGATCCGGAATCTTCCTATGCCACAGAAAGCAAAATTCGCACCATCCAAACCATATACACTTCGTATATAAATCGCTTATGGAGCAGCCTATGGGCATAGTAAAAATTTCAGACGCGCTGCATGACGATCTGCGCCTCGCCAGTTTGACGATGACGCGCTCGATCAACGCGCAGGCGGAATACTGGATCAAAATCGGCATGTTGGCGGAGTTCCATCCGGAACTGACCTACCCGCAACTGGTAAAAAAAATGATGAAAGATAATGCACTGACCTTGAAGGAGATTATCGGGTGAAAGAGATTGTGATCAAAACGTCGGAAGAGATTGCCAAAATGCGTCACTCTGGCGCCCTGCTGGCGCAGGTGTTTGCTATGCTCGATAAGGTGATTGTCGAGGGCATCTCCACCATGGAGATCAACGACCGCGCCGAGGCCTTTATCGTCAATGAGCTGAAATCGCGCCCGGCCAGCAAAGGGCAGTACGATTTTCCTTATGTGCTCAATACGTCGATTGACGACGTGATCTGCCACGGCATTCCGTCGGTCAGCAAAATTCTGCGTTCCGGCATGATCGTTAACGTCGACATCACGCTGGAAAACGACGGCTACATCGCCGACTCCAGCAAGATGTACTGCATCGGCCAGACCACACCGCTGGCCAAGCGGTTGGTGAATAACGTGTATGAATCGCTGTGGCAAGGCATCCGGGTGGTTAAGCCAGGGGCGACGCTGGGCGACATCGGCCATGCGATTCAGCAGCACGCCGAACAGGCCGGCTACAGCATCGTGCGTGAATACTGCGGTCACGGCATCGGCCGGGATATGCACGAAGAGCCGGCGGTACTGCACTTTGGCCAGCCGGGTACCGGCATGGTGCTGCAGGAAGGCATGGTGTTTACCATCGAACCCATGATTAACCAGGGCGACCACCGGATTAAGCAAAAGAAAGACGGTTGGACGGTGGTGACCCGCGACAAAAAGCTGTCTGCCCAATGGGAGCACACCGTAGCAGTCACCGCCGACGGCGTGGAAATCCTGACGCTGCGTGAAGAAGAGCGCCAGGCCGGTTACGCAGATCGCTACTAAGTTAATAAGCTATTAGGCTGGCAAGTTAATAAACCATTAAATGATTACCCTACCAATTTCAGGTTGCCGCCAACAACGCGCGGCTTGAAAGACGACGGGTACCACAGGGAGATCGGCATGACGCAGTCCACCAGCGCGACCCACCAGGCGTTTCTCAATCAGCTCAAAAGTATCGTCGGCGGCCCGCAGTTGCTGACCGGCGAACGTAGCACCGAACGTTATCGCAAAGGCTTCCGCTCTGGGGTTGGTCAGGCGCTGGCAGTGGTGTTCCCGACGCGCCTGTTGCAACTGTGGCAACTGCTGGAGGCCTGCGTCGCCGCCGACAAAATTGTCATCATGCAGGCGGCGAACACCGGTCTGACCGAGGGTTCAACGCCCAGCGGCAATGACTACGACCGTGATGTCGTCATTATCAGCACCCTGCGGCTCGATCACGTGCAGGTGCTGGACAACGGCAAACAGGTGGTCGGTTTCCCAGGCAGTACCCTCAATCAGTTGGAAAAACTCCTGAAGCCCTATGGGCGCGAGCCACACTCTGTAATCGGTTCCTCCTGCATCGGCGCTTCGGTGATCGGTGGCGTGTGCAACAACTCCGGCGGCTCGCTGGTCAAACGCGGGCCGGCCTATACCGAAATGGCGCTGTACGCCCAGTTGGGTGAAGACGGCCAACTGCGGCTGGTGAACCATTTGGGGATTAAACTTGGCGATACGCCGGAGGAGATCCTCACCCGATTGGAAAAAGGTGACTACCGCCCGGAAGATGTCGAGCACGGCGAGCTGCGTGCTTCCGACAACGAATATGCCAGCCGGGTGCGCGACGTCGATGCCGATACTCCATCCCGATTCAATGCCGATAAACGCCGTCTGTTCGAAGCCTCCGGCTGTGCCGGCAAGCTGGCGGTATTTGCCGTGCGGCTGGACACCTTTGAGAAAGAAGGTAAAGAGCAGGTGTTTTATATCGGCACCAACAACACCGCCGTCTTAACCGAACTGCGTCGTCATATGCTCAGCCAATTCGACAACCTGCCGGTGGCCGGCGAGTACATGCACCGGGATATTTTTGATATCGCCGAAGTGTACGGCAAAGATACCTTTATGATGATCGACAAACTGGGCACCGATCAGATGCCCAGTTTCTTCACCCTGAAAGGCCGCATGGACGCCAGCCTCAACAAGCTGCCGCTGCTGCCGCACAACCTGACCGATCGGCTGATGCAGGGGCTTAGCCATCTGGCCCCCAGCCACCTGCCGAAACGGATGAAAGAGTACCGCGAACGTTTTGAACATCACCTGCTGCTGAAAATGGCCGGTCCGGGCGTTGAAGAAGCGCAGCAGTACCTGAACCAGTACTTTGCCCAGGCCGATGGCGAGTTCTTCGCCTGCACCCCGGACGAAGGCAAAAAAGCCTTCCTGCACCGTTTTGCCGCCGCCGGTGCTGCCGTGCGTTACCATGCGGTGCATGCCGATAAAGTTGAAGATATTCTGGCGCTGGATATCGCGCTGCGCCGCAACGACACCGACTGGTTCGAAACCCTGCCGCCGGAAATCGATAGCCAACTGGTGCACAAGCTGTATTACGGCCACTTTATGTGCCACGTGTTCCATCAGGATTATGTGGTGAAAAAAGGCGTCGACAGCCATGCGCTGAAAGAGAAAATGCTGGCGATCCTCGACCAGCGCGGCGCGGAGTACCCGGCGGAACATAACGTCGGCCACCTCTACCCGGCCAAGCCCGATCTACAGGCGTTCTACCGCTCTGCCGACCCGACCAACAGCTTTAACCCGGGCCTGGGCAAAACCAGCAAGCGCAAACACTGGGCCGACAATAACCAGTAATGTTATTTCTTTCAGCCAGTGCCCCCGTCATTCGGGGGCCAGGCCACTGGCCGGATACTTTGTTAGTTTTATGTTGCACAGCCCACTGGATTTCACTATCTTGGAATAGTTAATCACTCCCTGCGTTCAGGAATATCAATGACTCAGTTTGCGCACATGAAAGATCCTGCGAACACGTGCCTTCCGGCCGTCGTTCTGCTGTGCGCATCCTCTGCCCCACCCGCCGTTTTCTCTGTCGTCTCTGCGGTTGCTGCTTACCCGCCACGCTCTGTGGTTGTGCGCTAAGCCAAACCGAATTCTCACCTCCAGCTTTAATTGATTTACGTTCAGGCGAAGACCGCCGTGCGTACTGGAGTTTGTTACTTTCACGACAGGTGAAAACCAAATGCGATTTATTTCCCAATGGGCCAACGCCGGCCTGGCAACGCTATTCGTCCTGCTCTGGAGCAGCGGCGCTATTTTCTCTCGCTGGGGACTGGAGCATGCCTCCGCCTTTGCCTTTTTGTTCTTCCGTTGTGCTATCGCGCTGGCGCTGCTATTGGCGATCGGCCTGTGGCAACGGCAATGCCTGCCCGTGCCCGGCACCCGCCGCCGCGTGGCGCTGATCGGGCTGCTGATGATCGGCAGTTACCAGATATGTTATCTGCTGGCGCTGGAACAAGGCATTACTCCCGGCGTATTGGCGACGCTGCTTGGCGTTCAGCCGATCCTCACTCAGTTCATTACCGAACGCCGCTGTTCCGGGCTGCGCGGCCTTGGGCTGCTGCTGGCGATGGCCGGGTTAACGCTGGTGGTGTATCAAAGCCTGATGATTGCGCATTTTTCGCTGCTCGGCATGCTGTGTGCCTTTGTCGCGCTGGGTTGCATGACCGCCGGTACGCTGCTGCAAAAAGGCCTGGCCCAAGCGCCGCTGGCCGTGTTGCCGTTGCAGTATGCCGTCGGGTTGCTGATGTGTACGCTGGTGTTACCCTTTGAACCGCTGCGGGTCGATTGGAGTGCGGCATTTATCGTACCGCTGCTGTGGATGGCGGTGGTGATTTCGGTGTTGGCGACCTTTTTGCTGTACCGACTGATCCAACGCGGCAATCTGGTGCAGGTCACCAGCCTGTTTTACCTGATCCCGGCGGTAACCGCCCTGCTCGACTACCTGCTGCTCGGCCACGCGCTGGCTGCCGTTAGCATGCTGGGAATGGCGGCGATTCTGCTTGGCGTGATGCTGGTATTTCGCCAATCCTGAATAGCAAAAGCCCCTCACGCCAGACCGGCGTGAGGGGCTTTATCAAAACAGATTTCAGAACAACCAGGAACCATACCCCCACAGCAGTACCGTGACCCCAAGCAGCAGCTCAAGCAACAGGATACCGATGGCAAAGGTGGAGCTGGAGAAGATAAACCCTTCCTTACTGTCGATATTCAGGAAGTGCGGGATGCCCAGATTCAGCAGATAGCCCGAATAGCACAGGCCAATCACGCCAACAAACAGACACAGCCACACGACGGGATAAAGCGCCACAATACCGCTGAGGAACATCGGGGTTGCGATATAACCGGCAAACACCATGCAGCGATGCAGACTAGGGCGCACTTCATAACGCCTTGCCATCCAGTGGATCACTTTCCCCATAATGGCTACACCCGCCAGCATCAACAGGTAAAAAGCGACCGCGGTATAGGATGCGGTGAACATATCGAGCCGGATAGCCTGTCCTTCGCCGGAGAGCCAGCCCAGTTGGGTGGTGCCGATAAAGGCACAGACTACCGGGATCAACGCCAGCAACAGCACATGGTGGGTGTAAAGGTGCGAGACGCTTTCGTTCTCGCTTTTAATGTGTTCGAACTCGGTGCTTGGATGCGCCAGAAGTCCCCAAACATGACTAACCATGAGACACCTCCTTCATCGCCGTAGGTCGCGATCGGCGAACGAATTTACCCCTCTGACGGATTGCTAACCGTACGAGGATTGCGGCCACGGGGCTCTCTCCCCTGTACTAATTATAGTCTTTCGCTGAAAAAGCGTTCGGAAAGCACAGACGTGGCGACAGTTTGTTTTATAATTCCCCCCTGCGTCACTGCCGTGAGGAATGTCATGTCATCCGCCATTCGTGTTCTTCAGGCCGGTATTGTCGATGTCGACGCCGGTCAAAATGTCACCGTCGTTCAGCCCTGTAATCTGTATGGCTGTAGACTTGGCGATGGGGTATTTGTCGGTCCCTTTGTCGAGATCCAGAAAAACGTCAGCATTGGCGCCCGCAGCAAAATCCAGTCGCACAGTTTCATCTGTGAATATGTCACTATTGGCACGGATTGCTTTATCGGCCACAACGTCACCTTCGCCAACGATCTGTTTAAAGATGGCGCCCCCAATGCCGACTCAACGAGCTGGGGTCGTACGCAGATTGGCGATCACGTTTCCATCGGCTCCGGTGCCACGGTTCTGTCGGTGAACATCTGCAGTGGTGCGGTGATCGGTGCCGGTGCGGTGGTCACCAAAAATATCACCCGTAAAGGGATCTATGCCGGGAACCCGGCGCGTTTGCTGAGGGAGCTTGCCCCATGAGCCAGGCGATCCAGATTGCCCCGGTCACCCGTTTACCCGACGGCTACCTGACCGGCTGTGACTTTAGCTTTCATATCGCCCACTACGCCCAGCCGGTGTTCGACGCGCCGATCGACAACTGGCCGCTGCTGCCGGTTACCCCCTTTCGCAAGAACTACCCGCTGGCCCCGTTCGTCAATGACGAAAGCGAAACCTTTCTGGCCCGCCATCGCGGCGAGCCGGTTGGCCACATCACGCTGAGCAATAACTGGAACGGTTACGCGCTGATTGAGGAAATTGTGGTCAGCGCTCACGTACGCCGTTTGGGTGTCGCCACCGCACTGCTGGAAACTGCGCGGCAATGGGCGCAACGTCAGGAAACCGCCGGGTTGATGCTGGAAACGCAGAATACCAATCTGCCCGCCTGCCGCTGCTACCAAAGCTTTGGGTTTATCCTCGGCGGCATCGACCACCTGTTGTATCGCGCCCAGCCGGACATCGCCGATCACGAGATCGCCCTGTTCTGGTACCTGCCGTTTAACAGTGAAATCGGTTATTAAGCGTTAGCCAAACGTTGAGGCTATGTTTAACTATTAACCACCCTGGCCATGGTGAGAACTGTTATCATTTGTATGATAACGTGCCGAAACCATTGGAGGGTAAAATGTACAAGGTTGTTTCATTGATATTGGCTATTGCGCTTAGCGGCTGTACCGATAAAATTCAGGTTGGGCAAACGCCTGAACCCATCACTACCCCACCAGCAGATCTCAAGGCCAGCATGGATAACCACACGTTAAACAAACTCAATCAGCTTCTCGCCCTGCGCGCCGCCGCGCCGACAGAGCAGCAGCAGGATAGCGGTCGCATGATCGATCTGCTGTCCCGGCCCTTCCTCGGTACGCCCTACGTTGCCAATATGCTGGTTGGCTCACAGGATACGCCGGAAAAACTGGTGATCGACTTCCGCGGCCTGGACTGTTTTACCTATATTGATTATGTCGATGCCCTGCGCCAGGCAGAGAACCAGGCAGATTTTGTCCAGCGACTGATTAACATCCGCTACGCCAACGGCGATATCAACTTCCAGCATCGCAAACATTTCTTCAGCGATTGGTCGCATCAGGCAAAAACCAACGCAACGGACATCACCGCCACGCTTAGCCCACACACCGTAACGTTGGTGAAAAACCTGAACCAAAAAGCGGATGGCAGCAGCTATCTGCCGGGTCTGAAAAACGTTCAGCGCAGCATTACCTATCTGCCCAGCGATTTTATCGACGACAAGGTGCTGGCCCAGTTGCACACCGGCGATTACATCGGCATTTACACCCATCTGCCAGGGCTGGACGTCACCCATACCGGCATCTATATGATGACCGAAAACGGCCCGGTGCTGCGTAACGCCTCTTCGCGCAAAGAAAATATGCAGGTGGTGGACTCGCCCTTTATGGATTACGTGCAGGCCACGCCGGGCATCGTGGTACTGCGCGCAAAATAAAAGTGCGCGATAAAACTTCCTGTTATTAGCTAGAAGCCTTTGTGCTGAGCAAGCATTTGACTTCCCCACAGGTTCAGGCTTAGCTAACAGCACAAAACCAACTGATTTAATTGTTTTTTTCAGGGAGAAGTCGATGACTCAAAGCTGGCGTTTCACCCCTCTGCTGGCGGCTTTCGCCGCCGTACTGGCGCTGCAAGGCTGTGAGCAAAAAACCGATCAGAATCATATCAAGGTCGGGGTAATCAACGGTGCAGAGCAGGACGTGGCGGAGGTTGCCAAACAGGTAGCGAAACAGAAGTACGGGCTGGAGGTTGAACTGGTTGGTTTCAGTGGTTCGCTGCTGCCCAACGACGCCACCGACAAAGGCGAGCTGGATGCCAACGTCTTCCAGCATCGGCCGTTCCTCGAACAGCAGAATAAAGATCACGGCTACAAGCTGGTCGCGGTGGGCAATACCTTCGTGTTCCCGATGGCTGGCTATTCGAAAAAAATCAAATCGCTGAAAGAGCTGCAGGACGGCGCGGTAATTGCCATCCCGCTGGATCCCACCAACCTCGGCCGTGCGCTGCTGCTGCTGGAAAAAACCGGTCTGATTACGCTCAAACAGGGTAAAGGACTGCTGCCGACTTCGCTGGATATTAGCGCCAACCCGCATAACTACAAGATTATGGAACTGGAGGGAGCGCAGTTGCCGCAGGTGCTGGACGATCCCAAAGTCACCGTGGCCGTCATCAGCACTACCTACATCAACCAGACCGGCCTGACGCCAACCAAAGACGGCATCTTCATCGAAGACAAGAACTCGCCGTACACCAATATCATCGTGACGCGTGAAGACAACAAGGATGCGCCGAACGTACAAAACTTCATCAAGGCCTACGAGTCGGATGAAGTGGCCAAAGCCGCCGAGAAAATCTTTAACGGCGGTGCCGTAAAAGGCTGGTAACTCAGCAGGTTGTTTGCGAGCTCTTGCGTAGGAGCTCGCATTTTTAATCTTCTCATCCCATAGACTCCTACCAATCCCTTTCTCCGGCCTGGCAACAGACTCATTATTACCATTCAGTTCGGTCAGATAGTTTTTGCGTAACAAGGAGAGTTTATATGCCCATCAATTTTGCCCCTAAGGTCGGGGAAATACTCGAATGCAATTATGGCAATTATCCTGTACCCGTTGTCCCTACCCACTTGCCCCATTTTTATAATGGTCACATTCCACCTGAAATGGTGAAAAATCGACTTATCGTGGTACTCAATGGAAAAATCAACGGTAACGCCTGCATTATTGTACCGCTGTCGACCACCAAAGATATCAGCAAGCTTAGCCGGGGTATGCATATTGAGATTGCCGATGAAGTCATTGAAGACATGCGATTCTTTCATCCACAAACACGTTGGGCCAAAGGAGATCTGGTGCAACAGGTGAGCCGCCAACGTCTTAACAGGGCACGTAAGGAACGAGGATTTCTCATCCAATGCTTGCATCGAGAACTGGTTGCCGAGATACAACGAGCGGTAATCAAATCAATTAATGCTCGAAACATGCTGCTGGCATAACGCTCAATCTGTTGACAAAACAAGCAAACCAGATAAGATTACTGCCGTAGCCGAAAAGGCCCTTATGTTATACCTTCCCTTTAAGGGACCCGCAAAGCCCAGCCATACCGCTGGGCTTTTGCCATTCTGAGATACCGCAACTTCCCCCGAAAATATCCTCATCCCGCCTATTGACCCTCACGTCACGTCAGGCTTTAGTATTCCTGCACGCACAAGGGAGGAGCACACTCATGCTATTAAAAGTTGGCGAACTGGCCCGCCGTTCCGGCATCACCGTCAGGACGCTGCATTATTACGACAACATTGGTTTGCTGGTTCCTTCTGCGCGTTCCGACGCCGGGTATCGCTTATATAATCGGGCTGACATCACCCGCCTGCACCATATTCAGGCGCTGCGCCGCATGGGCGTGACGCTGGCGGAAGTCGGGGCAATTTTGGCTCGTTCAGGCATGGCACTGACCACGGTGATTGAGCAGCAAATTACCATGTTGGAGCAGCAACTGGTGCAGACCGCCGCGCTACGCGATCGTCTGCAGCATATGCATGCGCAGCTCACCGCCGGGGATGAACCGGAACTGAACGACTGGCTGACTACGTTGGAGTTAATGACCATGTACGATAAATATTTTACCGCAGACGAGCTGGCGCAACTGCCCTTCTATCAGGCCGATCCGCTACGCAATCAGGAATGGGGCGAACTGGTCAGCAGTATCCGTCAGTTGATGGACCGCGGGGTGGCACCGCAAGCACTGCAGGCCCAGGCACTGGCCCGACGTTGGATGCTGATGCTGGAACGCGATACTGCGGGCAACCCGGCGTTCCTCACCCGGCTTAACGCCATGCATGCCGATGAACCCTCAATGCGCGAACAAACCGGTATCACCCCGGCGATGACTGACTATGTGACCCGGGCATTTGCCGAAACCAAGCTTTCGATTTACCAAAAATACCTGTCGGCAGAAGAATATGCCTATGTACGTCAACACTACTTTACCCGCCTGCAGGAATGGCCGGCGTTGATCGCCCAATTCCATCAGGCACTGAATGAGGGTGTGCCAGCAGAGTCCGGACAGGCAAGACAACTGGCGGCGCAATGGCTTGAGCTGTTCCAGTCCTATGCCGGTACCGATCCTGCCACCCAAATGAAAATTCGCCAAGCTATGGAGCGGGAGCCAACGCTCACCGAGGGCACCTGGCTGACCCCGCCGTTGCTGCGTTATTTGCAGCAGGCGGTGGCACAGTTAATGCGCGGTTAAACCTACTCAGCTCAGGTTATCCACCAGCCGGGTGATACCCGCGACACCCGCGTAGCAGTCCAGCAAAAACGCCGTCACCGCGGCGATACCCGGTGCATGGCGAATGTCGTCATGCACCGTTAGCCAGATTTCACGTTGTAACGACTGCGCGGCTGCCAGAGGTGCAAGCCCCAATTCTTGCCCGACAAAATGCGGCAACAGCACGATACCTGCACCGGCTGCCGCAGCCGCGGCCTGGATCATCAGATCGTTACTGCGCATAACCAGCGGCCGCTCTCCGGCTTGATCCTGCAGCCACTTCTGCTGCACAGAGGCCGCCCGCTCATCGTGATAACCGATAAACCCCCGCTCCGCTTCCGGCGTCACCCGCAGATAGTTCGCATTGGCATACAAGCCAAACTCGACGGTACCAATTTTTCGCGTGACCAGGTCGCTTTCGCTGACGCGGCTAAGCCGAATGGCAATGTCCGCCTCACCACGCAGCAACGAAACGTTGGCCGTCTCCGCCAGCAGGATGAGTTGTAAATCCGGATAACGCCGCTGCAATTGGGCAATTCGCGGCGCGATCAGCTTGAGCCCCATCACCGGTGGCACACTTAGCGTCACCTCGCCCGCGACGCCCTGTTGCCCATTAAGCGCGCTGCGGCTGATGGCAAAAGCGTTAAGCGTCATGCTGTCCCCCTGTGCCGCGATGCGTTGTCCATCGACGGTCAGCAAGTAGCTACGCGGACGGCGATCAACCAGTTTTAATGCCAGTGCCATCTCCAGGCTGGCGATTCGCCGGGCAACGGTGGCGTGATCAACCTTCAAACTGCGGGCCGCACCCGACAGCGATTTTTCACGGGCGAACACCATGAAATAGTGCAGATCTTCCCAATTGAACATGGGTGTTTTCTCACATCAACAGTGAACATATAGGGAGTATTACCGCGAAGGTTTAAGGCGCAAGCTATTTTCTGTTTATTTCGCCACCACAGGAAATCATGATGAAAAACTCGCTGCCGCTGGCCTATCTGGGCGTGATTATCGCCACCTTCTTCTGGGGCACCAACTTTAACGCCGGTGCCTATATCATCGCCCACCAGCCGCCGATCACCGCGTCGATTGAGCGTTTCAGCCTGGCGACGCTGGCACTCTTGCTGTTCTTCGGCCTGCGTGGGCAACTACGCCTCAGCACGTTGAAAAACAACTGGCCGGCTTATCTGGGGCTGGGTGTGCTGGGCTTTACGCTATTCAACCTGTGCACTTTTTTCGGCCTGCAATCCACCACGCCGATCAACGGTGCACTGATCCTGGCCACTACGCCGCTGTGGACGCTGGTATTCGGCGTGATCTGGGAGAATGAAAAACTGAACGGTTCGCGTATTGCCGGTCTGTTAGCCGGTTTTATTGGCGTGGTATTGGTGATTACCAAAGGCCAGATCCAAACGCTGTTGCGGCTGGAAATCAGCCCCGGTGACGGCATTATTTTACTCGGCAGCCTGGCCTGGGCGTTGAATATGGTGGGCACCCGCCGACTGGTGCACAACGCCACCGCCATCGAAACCACCAGCTACTCGATGCTGTTCGGTACCCTGGCCCTGCTACCGCTGGGGTTTATCTTCGAAAACCCGCTGCAAAGCCTGGCCACCGCCAGCCTCAGCGTACACCTGGCCGTGGTTTATCTGGCGCTATGCGGTTCGCTGTTGGCCTATCTGTTGTGGTTCAACGGACTGGAAAAAATAGGTTCGGTTCGCACTGCGATTTTCTTTAATCTGGCGCCGGTTTTCACTATGTTGGTGGCGACACTCACCGGTACTGCCCCCAACGTCTGGCAACTGGCCGGCGCAGCCTGGGTGATCCTCGGCGTACTGTTAGCCTCCGGCGTATTAATGCGCCTGACACAACGACGATCGGCTAGCGAGCAACCATAGGTTTCTCTTATCTTCAGCATAAGAAAGCCCAATTTACCTTGTCGACGTGGGCGGCGCATAATGCGCTTATCTTCTTATTTTTCAAGGTAAACAGGAACACTATGCCCCATACCACCCCGCTGATGCTTGTCGATGCCACACCAGACGACATGGTCACCGTGCAGCAAATTTACACCCATCATGTGTTGTACGGTGCCGCATCGTTTGAAGAAGAGCCGCCAACGCTGGAAGAAATGCAACAGCGGCTCAGTAAGGTGCAAGAAGCCGGGCTCCCCTGGTTGGTGGCCAAACGCGATAATCGGGTGGTGGGATACTGTTATGCCACCCCTTATCGGCCGCGCCCGGCTTACCGGTTTACCGTGGAGGAGTCGGTGTATGTCGCCGACGGGCAGCAAGGTCAGGGTATCGGCAAAGCCTTATTGGCAGAACTGATCGCCCGCTGCGAGTCAGGTCCCTGGCGCCAAATGTTAGCGACCGTCGGCAATGCCAAACACAATCAGGGTTCGTTGGCTCTGCATCAGACTCTGGGGTTTTGCAGCGTGGGCACGCTAAAGGCGGTGGGTTTTAAATTGGGCGAGTGGCGCGACACTCATATCATGCAGCGCACGCTGGATGCCGGTGATGTCAACCGGCCCTGATTGCCAGCGCAACAGGCAATCTGCGAAATATCAACTACAGTAAATAATGATTTCATTAGGTTAGCGAAAGCTCGCGCCATCATTCAAACCTATAGGGAGAGAACAATGAAAATTATTCTGTGGATTGTCGCCATTATCTTTATCGTGGGCCTGCTCACCATCACCGGTGTCTTTAAGCTGATCTTCTAAAATGCCCCGCGCCAGCCGGCGCGGGATTTATTCAGGCTTTCAAACGCCCCCGGATCGCGCCCAGCGCCGAAACCACCAGCAGCACCACGCCCCCAGCAATCAGGCCAAACACCACGTTGAGCAATGCAGGGATCACGCCTTGCAGGATCTGGCCGAAGGTCGGCACCACGGTGGCGTACGACGCCCAGTCCTCAAATAAATGGTGCACCGGCGGCAACCCGTGGGTCAGAATGCCGCCCCCGACCATAAACATGGCGATGGTGCCGACGATTGACAGCGTTTTCATCAGATAAGGAGCTGCACTGACAATGCCGTTGCCGATAGAACGCACCAGCGCACTGCTTTTGCGGCTCAGATACAGCCCCAGATCGTCGAGTTTGACGATACCGGCCACGATACCGTAAACCCCCGCCGTCATCACAATCGCGATACCACACAGCACGATCACCTGCTGGCTGAAGGTCGCCCCCGCCACGGTACCCAACGTAATGGCGATAATCTCGGCGGACAGCACGAAGTCGGTACGTATTGCCCCTTTAACTTTGCGTTGTTCGTAGGCTGCCACATCCTCATTGGCATCCAGCGCCTCTTTTTTCTCTTCACCACCCGTTTGCTTGCTGTGGGTCAGGCTGTGGAACACCTTCTCAAAGCCCTCGTAGCACAGATAAGCACCACCCACCATCAGCAACGGTGTAATGGCCCAGGGGGCGAATGCACTGATCAGCAATGCCAGCGGCACCAGAATTGCCTTGTTGATAAACGACCCTTTGGCCACGCTCCACACCACCGGCAGCTCGCGATCGGCCTTTACCCCGGTAACCTGTTGCGCATTCAATGCCAGATCATCCCCCAATACCCCGGCGGTTTTTTTCGCCGCCATTTTGGTCATTAGCGAAACATCATCCAGCAGTGAGGCAATATCATCGATTAAAGTCAGTAAGCTACTTCCAGCCAAAGCGGTTCATCCTTTTTAAATTCATCAGTTGTCACCTGTTTAGCATAGCGGTAACTGTGCCCAAATAGCCATCAGCATGGTCGGAGTGAAGGTATTATATTGCAATGATGGAGTAAAATTGAGGCATCAAAACAACGTCACCGGGGCAAGGCTCTGCCCCGGCAGACACAGGTTATCTTCTTTTACGCACCAGTTGCGGCCGTCGCGTCAGGTACTCCAGAGGAATACTCCACACGTGCACCAACCGTGTGAAGGGGAACAGCAGGAATAAGGTCATGCCCAGCACCAAATGAATCCGATAAATCGGTGCAACACCTTGCAGGAACTCTGAGGCACCGAAACGGAATGTCACCACATGCTGCGCCCAGTTCACCAGCTTCAACATCTCGCTACCGTCAGGATGCTGAGCCGAAAACGGTATTGTGCCCAACCCTAAAGAAACCTGGATCAGCAGCAATACCAGAATCAAAATATCCGCGCCGCTGGAAATCGCCCGTACGCGTGGATTAAACAGCCGGCGATACAGTAACATCAGGCCGCCAATCAGCATCAGTGCGCCACAGGCACCGCCCATAAACATCGCCATCTGTTGTTTCACCGGCATCGGCAACCAGGATTCATACACCCAGTGTGGTGTCAGCATACCAAAAGCGTGGCCAGCCAATACCCCAAGCACGCCTACGTGGAACAGGTTGGAGGCTACCCGCATCCAACGCTTATCCATAATCTGGCTAGAACCGGCACGCCAACTGTATTGACCGTAGTCATACCGCAACAGGCTACCAAGCAGAAACACCGTGCCGGCGATATACGGATAGATATCGAAAAAAAATACATCAAGGAAATGCGCCATCACTCACTCCCCTCTGGTTTGTGGCGCGGCAGCGCCAACGTCAAGATATTGCGGAGCCACAGAACCGGAGAAGCGACGCTGATGATGCTTCGCCTCTTCAGCGCTACAGCCGCCCTGCTCAACCATAAACCGCACCTGCTCTTCCTCCCATACCGCGTCCAGCGCCGCCGGCGTATCGTCACGCGCTTCTTCACGCACTTTAGGCATTAGATTTTTACTGCGTGCCTGACTGCCGGAAAGCTGAGTCAGCAGATCAAACAGTTGACCATAGCGGCTTTCCCGTTCGTGCAAGCGTGCGCCGAGCAGAGCCAGGATCGGCGCAATGCTTTCCAACCATTCCAGCGCTTCTTTCTCGGCCCCCATTGACAAGAAATCGAGAAACAACGGCAAATGGTCGGGTAATTCATAGGTATCCAACTGCAAGCCGGCCTGACGATATTGTTCAAGCAGGTTGATCATCGCCTGACCACGATCGCGCGATTCGCCGTGTACATGTTCAAACAATAACAGCGAGGTTGAACGACCACGGTCAAACAGACCGGTATATTCTGCCTGTGCGTCCAGCAGACGCCCGTTACAGCGCCAGTGGATCACGTCGGCCAACAAAGCTTGTTGTTGTGGTGACAATTCGCTGGCCTCGGGTAACGCCGCCAACAATTCATATTTCCCTTGCCACAATGCCTCATCGGGATATTCCAGCAGGCGCGAAATAATGCGGAGTGAAATCATAATTTCTGCCCCCCGGTTTTCGCCCCAACATCAATGGCATCGATACGTTTGGAGTTAAACAGATCAAACTTGCTGTCGCTGCCGTGACAACCATCGCCAAAGGTAAAGCCGCAGCCATTACGCTCGGGGAAGGCGTCGCGTGCCAGTTCGCGATGGCTGGTCGGGATCACGAAACGGTCTTCGTAATTGGCGATGGCCAGATAGCGGTACATCTCCTGTACCTGCGCTTCGGTCAGACCCACTTCATCCAGAGCGCTGGTATCATGTACCCCCTCCACCGTTTCCATACGCTTGTAGTGACGCATCGCCAAAATACGTTTCAGCGAACGTGCCACCGGTGCGGTATCGCCGGCGGTAAACAGGTTGGCTAAATATTGCAGCGGAATGCGCAATGCATCGATGTCCGGCAACACACCTTTGTGAGGCAAAACACCGGCGTCAGACGCCGACTGAATAGGCGACAATGGCGGCACATACCACACCATCGGTAAGGTGCGATATTCCGGATGCAGCGGTAGCGCCAGTTTCCAGTCCATAGCCAGTTTGTACACCGGCGAACGCTGAGCGGCATCGATCACGTTCATTGGCACACCGTCCTTGAGCGCCTGCTCAATCACCATTGGGTCATTCGGGTTCAGGAATACTCCCAACTGGCGTTCATACAGATCCTGATCGTTTTCCACCGAGGCCGCCTGTTCAATGGCGTCAGCGTCATAAAGCACTACGCCCAGATAGCGGATGCGGCCAACGCAGGTTTCGGAACAGATGGTCGGTAAACCGGCTTCAAGGCGCGGATAACATAAAATGCATTTTTCCGACTTGCCGCTTTTCCAGTTGAAGTAGATTTTTTTATACGGACAACCGCTGACACACATTCGCCAGCCGCGACATTTGTCTTCGTCGATCAACACAATGCCGTCTTCTTCCCGCTTGTAAATTGCGCCACTTGGACAGCTCGACACGCAAGCTGGGTTAAGACAATGCTCACACAGTCGCGGCAGATACATCATGAAGGTACTTTCAAACTGGCCGTACATCTCCTTTTGCACGTTTTCAAAGTTCTTATCTTGCGAACGCTTGGCAAACTCGCCCCCCAGATCGTCCTCCCAGTTGGCGCTGCCGGTGATTTTGTTCATCCGTTTGCCGGTCAGCAATGAGCGCGGCCGTGCCACCGGCTGCACTTTGCCATCTGCGGCGGTGTGCAGGTGCTGGTAATCAAAGTCGAAGGGTTCGTAATAGTCATCAATCTGTGGCATATGCGGGTTGGCAAAAATATTCGCCAATACGGCAAAGCGCCCGCCCTGACGAGGCTTCAGGCGGCCATTGATCTTGCGGATCCAGCCACCTTTCCATTTGTCCTGGTCCTCCCAATTCAGCGGATATCCCAGACCCGGTTTGGTTTCAACGTTATTGAACCAGGCGTATTCGGTGCCTTCGCGGCTGGTCCAAACATTTTTACAGGTTACCGAACAGGTATGGCAGCCAATACATTTGTCGAGATTCATCACCATACCGACTTGCGAACGAATTTTCATTTTTCCACTCCCCGGCCGCCGGCCACTGCTGCCGGTTGCTCGCTGTCATGCCCTTCGTTGTCCAGCCAGTCAATGCGCCGCATTTTACGCACGATAACGAACTCGTCGCGGTTCGAGCCGACCGTACCGTAATAGTTGAAGCCGTAAGCTAATTGGGCGTAACCCCCGATCATATGGGTAGGTTTAGGGCTGACACGGGTCACGGAGTTGTGAATACCGCCACGCTGGCCAGTGATTTCCGAACCGGGGACGTTGATGGTACGTTCCTGCGCGTGATACATCATGACCATACCGGCCTGCACCCGCTGGCTGACCACCGCACGGGCCGATAAAGCACCGTTGACGTTGAATGCTTCGATCCAGTCATTGTCTTCAATGCCCAGTTCTTTAGCATCGGTTTCGCTGATCCATACCAGTGGCCCACCTCGCGCCAGCGTCAACATCAACAAGTTGTCGCTGTAGGTCGAGTGGATGCCCCATTTCTGGTGCGGCGTCAGGAAGTTCAGCGCTTTTTCCGGGTTGCCGTTGGGGCGTTGATTAAACATCGGTCGCGTGGTGCGAGTGTCGATAGGCGGTCGATACACCAGCAAGCTCTCACCAAAAGCACGCATCCACGGATGATCCTGATAAAGCTGTTGACGACCGCTAAGCGTTCGCCACGGGATTAGCTCATGCACGTTGGTATAGCTGGCGTTATACGACACATGATCGTCTTCTAAACCGGACCAGGTCGGGCTGGAGATAATTTTACGCGGTTGCGTCTGTAGATCGCTGAAGCGAATTTTGACATCCTGCTTCCCCAGCGCCAGATGAGTATGATCACGGCCGGTCAGCTCTCCCAGCGCACGCCAGGCTTTTACTGCCACTTCACCGTTGGTTTCCGGCGCCAACATCAACACCACTTCTGCCGCCTGCTTCGCCGTATTGATCACCGGCCGACCGTCGGCATGACCTCCGCTGTGACAACGGTTGAGTTTACCGAGCAGGTCTATTTCCTCCTGGGTGTCCCAGTTGATGCCTTTACTGCCGTTGCCAAGCTTATCCAGCAGCGGCCCCAGCGAAGTAAAACGTGCGTAGGTATTCGGATAGTCGCGCTGTACTACTGCTATCGAGGGGGCGGTTTTCCCCGGGATCAGCTCACATTCACCTTGCTTCCAGTCGAGCACCTCAAGCGGCTGCGCCAGTTCGCCCGGCGAGTCATGCAGAATGGGCACCAATACCACATCGGTTTCTTCACCCAGATGGCCAACGCAGACTTTTGAAAAACTCGCCGCCAGACCTTTATAGATTTCCCAGTCGCTGCGCGACTCCCAGCACGGGTCCACTGCGGCGGAGAGCGGATGAATAAACGGATGCATGTCCGAGGTATTCATGTCGTCCTTCTCATACCAGGTGGCGGTTGGCAGGATAATGTCGGAATACAGGCAAGTCGTCGACATGCGAAAATCCAGCGTCACGACCAGATCCAGCTTGCCTTCACGCGCCTGATCGAGCCATTCCACCTCTTGCGGTTTTTGCTGCCCTTGCTGTCCGAGATCAACCTGCTGGATACCATGTTCGGTACCCAGCAAATACTTGAGCATATATTCATGCCCTTTACCGGAAGAGCCCAATAAATTCGAACGCCAAATAAACAGGTTTTTTGGGCTATTTTGCGGATCGTCCGGTTGCTCTGCGGCGAAGCGCAGGCTGCCGGATTTCAACCCGTCCACCACAAATTCCTGCGGTGTTTTTCCTTGCTGTTCAGCCTGTTTGGCAATATTCAACGGGTTGACGTTCAATTGCGGAGCGGAAGGCAACCAACCCATCCGTTCGGCTCGCACATTAAAATCAATCAGGCTGCCACCGAAACGGGATTTATCAGCCATCGGTGACAGCAGGTCCTCAGTATTGAGCGTTTCATAGCGCCATTGGCTGGAATGGTTGTAGAAGAATGAGGTGGTATTCATCTGACGTGGTGGACGGCTCCAGTCCAACCCGAATGCCAAGGGTAGCCAGCCGGTTTGCGGCCGGAGTTTTTCCTGCCCAACATAGTGCGCCCAACCACCTCCGGTCTGGCCAACACAGCCGCAGAAGACCAACAGGTTAATCAATCCGCGGTAATTCATGTCCATGTGATACCAGTGATTAATACCGGCACCGACGATAATCATCGAACGTCCGTGTGTTTTGTCGGCGTTGTCGGCAAACTCGCGAGCGATGCGAATAATATTGGCGCGCGGTACGCCGGTGATTTGCTCCGCCCACGCGGGTGTGTAAGCTTTGACTTCGTTATAATCTGTGGCGGTCAGCGAGTTATCTGCCTGTGTCGTTCCCCAGTCACGGGCAAGACCGTAATTAGCGATCATCAGGTCATAAACGCTGGCGACGTATGCCTGTGACCCCTCTGCCAGCGTAATTTGTTTCGCCGGGACCGGATGATGCAATACATCCTGCAATGCCACCGGGCGAAACTGTTCACTTTCCAATCCACCGAAGTACGGGAAGCCGACCGATACCACCGCATCCTGCTGACCCAGCAAACTCAGTTGCAGTTTGACCTCGCGCTGTGACTGCCCGGCGGTCTGGGTTAAGTTCCATTTACCCTTCTCACCCCAGCGGAAACCGATTGATCCCAACGGTGCCACCAGATCGCCGCTAAGTTGGTCAATCGCCACCGTTTTCCATTTCGGATTGTTGCTTTCCCCCAGTTCATCGACCAAATCCGCAGCGCGCAGCTGACGCCCGGCAGCATAGCTGCCGTCTTCACGCAGCTCCAGCAACACCAGCATAGGTAAATCACTGTATCTTGAGACATAATCGGTAAAGTACTGGCTAGGTTTTTGTAGATAAAACTCTTTCAGAATCACATGACCCATCGCCAGGGCAATTGCGCTGTCGGTTCCTTGCTTCGGTGCCAGCCATTGGTCGCAAAGCTTGACAATCTCCGCATAGTCCGGAGTGATCGCGACCGTTTTGGTCCCTTTGTAGCGTACCTCGGTGAAAAAATGCGCATCTGGCGTGCGGGTTTGCGGCACGTTGGAACCCCAGGCGATCAAGTAAGACGAATTATACCAATCTGCCGATTCCGGCACGTCGGTTTGCTCGCCCCAGGTCATCGGCGAAGCCGGTGGCAAATCGCAGTACCAGTCATAAAAACTCAGGCAAGTGCCGCCAATCAGTGACAGATAACGGGCACCGGATGCGTAGGAAACCATCGACATCGCCGGAATAGGCGAGAAACCAGTAACCCGGTCCGGGCCGAAGGTTTTGGCGGTGTAAACATTGGCAGCGGCGATAAGTTCATTCATTTCATCCCAACTGACGCGCACCAGCCCACCACGCCCCCGAGCCTGTTTGTAACGCTGGGACTTTTGCGGATCGCTGACGATTGCAGCCCAAGCGTCAACCGGATCATCGTGAACTTGACGGGCTTCACGCCACAACTCAAGCAAGTGCAGGCGCACCAACGGGTGCTTCAACCGGTTGGCGCTGTATAAATACCATGAATAGCTGGCACCACGCGGGCAGCCACGCGGTTCATGATTAGGTAAGTCGGGTCGGGTTTCAGGATAGTCAGTTTGCTGTGTTTCCCACGTAACCAATCCGTTTTTGACATAGATCTTCCAACTGCATGAACCGGTGCAATTGACGCCATGAGTTGATCGGACAATCTTGTCATACTGCCATCGCTGACGATAGCTATCCTCCCAATCCCGATTAGTATCAAGCGTTTGTCCGAAATCATCCGAAAACGTGTCACCCAGTTCCTTGAAATAACGGAACCGGTCAAGAAATTTGCTCATCGACATTCTCCATCAAGCCGCCAGCCGAAACCGTCGTTGTAGGTGAATAATTTTTTTTATATTTAAATCAATAAATTGAATGCTAATTATGAAGTAAAGTGCCGCAGCAGGCTGTTGCAGCACTTTTTTCAGGATAGACAAAAACCATGACATTGCCGTGGAAGAGGACAAGAAATAAAAATCGGATTAAGAAACGTATTTGCGAATGCGGAAACCCTCGACCAGACTAATGGCAGCGATCTTGCACATTGAGGAGCCACGGTCATGTCGCCATTGCCAAACACTGAAAAACATACCGAAAAAGGTGTTTTATCTAGCTGGAATCCCGAAGATCTCCAATTTTGGCAGCATACTGGCCACAGTATTGCGCGACGTAACCTCTGGATTTCCATCCCCAGTCTCCTGCTGGCTTTCTGCGTCTGGATGCTGTTCAGCGCCATCACCATCAACCTGAATCGCATCGGCTTTAAATTTACCACCGATGAACTGTTCATGCTGACCGCGTTGCCTTCCCTGGCCGGTGCCTTCATGCGCGTGCCCTACTCGTTCGTCATTCCGATTTTCGGTGGCCGCCGCTGGACCGCTTTCAGTACGTTAATTTTGGTGATCCCATGTTTGTGGTTGGGCTTTGCGGTACAAAACCCTGCCACACCGTATTGGGTATTTGTGATTATTTCATTGATGTGTGGAGTAGCTGGAGCTAACTTCGCCTCCAGTATGGCCAATATTAGCTTCTTCTTTCCGAAAAACCGTCAGGGCGGCGCATTGGGGTTGAATGGGGGTCTGGGCAATCTGGGCGTCAGCGTCATGCAGTTG
This sequence comes from Serratia sp. BW106, assembly GCF_002607755.1. Taxonomy (NCBI): domain Bacteria; kingdom Pseudomonadati; phylum Pseudomonadota; class Gammaproteobacteria; order Enterobacterales; family Yersiniaceae; genus Serratia; species Serratia sp. BW106. The sequence goes on along the minus strand of NZ_MCGS01000041.1, from coordinate 134,069 downwards.
GTGGCACCGTTGGTGATAACCAGCGCTATTTTCGGCGCTTTCACCGGCGGTGGTCAGGTCACGCCGGAAGGCGAAACGTTGTGGATACAAAACGCGGCGTTTATCTGGGTGATCCCGCTGGCAATTTTTGCCGTTGCTGCCTGGTTTGGCATGAATGACATCGCAGCAGCCAAAGCCTCATTGGGTGACCAGTTGCCGGTGTTAAAACGCCTGCATATGTGGGTGATGGCGCTGCTGTATTTGGCAACATTCGGTTCATTTATCGGCTTCTCGGCTGGCTTTGCCATGCTGTCAAAAACCCAGTTTCCTGACGTAGTGATTACGCATTATGCCTTTTGGGGACCGATGATAGGCGCGCTGGCGCGACCTGTGGGCGGAGTGCTGGCCGACCGATTCGGTGGTGCACGCGTTACCGTACTGAACTTCTTCATGATGAGCGTATTTGCTGGACTGATCTTTCTGACCTTGCCGGGCAGTAACGGCAGCGGCTCGTTCCTGGCTTTCTTCGTGGTCTTTTTGGGGTTATTCCTGACGGCAGGCTTGGGGAGCGGATCAACCTTCCAGATGATCTCGATTATCTTCCGTTATGACACCACCCGACGTGTGAAGGCCAACGGCGGGAGCGACGAAGAAGCTGCGCGTGAAGCAGCGACCGACTCTGCCGCCGCGCTCGGCTTTATCTCGGCAATTGGGGCAGTCGGTGGTTTCTTCATTCCTAAAGCATTCGGTACTTCACTGGCGCTGACCGGTGCGGCAGACAGCGCAATGAGAGTGTTTTTGGTGTTTTATATTATATGTACGCTAGTAACCTGGTGGTTCTACGTACGCACTAAAATCGATAACAGAAAATAATCTGCTCAGTGTCACGCAGCCTAAGCATGCGTGGCACTGAGCTATCGGTTAGCGCTTGCTGTTAACCACCTGACCGAACCCTTGTCCTTCCAGTTCAATCTCCGGCGCAGCGAAGAAATCCAGATTGAAATAGGTTTCCAGCGTCAATAATTCAATACGGTGCCAATATTCCGGCGGGCTGACGCCAAACTGGCCGGCGGAGATAATCACTTCAATCTCCGGCTGGCTGTCATGCTCTGATTTAAAACCAATATATTTCACCGCGCCACGCATCACCGAAAGCCGTCCATAGACCCCTTTCTTGGTGTTGTGGTGGGTTAACAACGCTTTTGGCACGCTGTCCTTGTCCCAGAACGGAGTTGAACGGGTGTGTTTATAATCGGCTGGAATACGGTATTTCATAATTAATTTTCCCGGTAAATATGGGTGAAGTCGCATCTCTGCGGTCTGGATTAACTGTTTAACGCCTTCAGCAAGCTGAAAGCCTGTTTCATATGATCTTCGCTAACGATAAATGCGCGCAATTGCTGTTGCTGTTGTTTATAACGTTTTGATAACTGCTCATAACGTAATAGCCAGCAAAGGACATGCCAGTTTTTATGTCATTGTTTTAAAACACATTTAAAACAGATAATGTCAAAATGACATCATAATCACATTGTCACCATGACACCACGATGTCAAAATGACAATACACCAGCGACGAAAAACAAATCCGGGCTTAATAGGGGATGACGAGTTATTTAAACCTGACTTCACCTTCATATTTGACGATATTTATACAGGCAATAAACTTCAAAACGCAGTATTTGGCTAATATAGGTTTTACTTTAAATACGCTATATTAGCCCTAAGCATTTATAATTATCCCCCCACATCTCCAGCCGGCACGTTCAATTGCCAGGACAAACCAAAGCGATCGTTTAACCAACCGAAACGCGCGCTGAAGCCATAGTCATCAATCGGCATCAACACTTCACCACCCTCAGCCAGACGGGCGAAAACCCGCTCCAGCTCCGCGTCGGTGGCGAAATTAACGAAAAGTGACACCGCCGGAGTAAAGCCAAAATCATGGCTGACCGGACTATCAGTGAACACCAGGTTGTGCCGCTCAAAGTCGATGGTCGCATGCCTGACCCGTCGTGGCCCATCATCGCTCTCATCATAATGCTGCAACTGTTGAACCTTGAAACCGGCGAATAACTCGCTATAAAGATCAATAGCCTGCTGGGCCTGGCCCTGAAACATGACAAAAGTAGAAACTTTGCTCATAGGATGCCGTCCTCATGCACGATAGGGTATTTATTAATGATAGCGGATGGATTAGCAACGCGAATCTACCCAAGGTAATGGGAGATATCGCTGACGGCAAGGATAAGGCGGCATCAGGGAGAAATAACGGCCCGCGGAGACTCCGCAGGCCGCAGAACGGGTTATTCGCTTTCGTTCTTCGCCAGACGGGCGTCTTTCTGACGACGATAGTCACGGGCAGCGGCCGGGATCGGCGTCACCTTACCAGTTTCGATCCAGGTGCGCAGACGGTTGGCATCGGCAAAGTGGGTGTACTTGCCGAAGGCGTCCAACACTACCAGCGAGACTGAGCGACTGCCAATCATGGTACGCATGACCAGGCAATGCCCTGCTTCATTAGTGAAGCCGGTTTTGGTCAACTGGATGTTCCATTTCGGGTTGTACACCAGATGGTTGGTGTTACGAAACGGCAGCGTATAGTTCGGATCCTTGAAGCTGGCCATACGTTCGGTGGTGGTACTGAGTTGGCCAATCAGCGGATATTGCTTGGTAGCAATCAGCAGCTTGGTCAGGTCACGTGCGGTCGAGACGTTATGAATCGACAGTCCGGTCGGCTCCACGTAACGCGTGTTGGTCATGCCCAGCGATCTGGCTTTGGCATTCATCGCCTTGATAAAGGCGCCGTAACCGCCCGGATAATGGTGTGCCAGACTGGCAGCGGCGCGGTTTTCTGACGACATCAGCGCCAATAACAGCATGTCTTTGCGGCTGATTTCGCTGTTCAGACGTACGCGTGAATAAACCCCTTTCATTTCCGGCGTCTGATGAATATCCACCGACAGCATTTCATCCATCGGCAAATGGGCATCCAGCGTCACCATCGCGGTCATCACCTTGGTGATCGAGGCGATCGGCACCACTTCATCCGGGTTGCGCGCATACATCACATTGTGGGTCTGCATATCCACGACCATGGCGCTGCCGGAAGCCAACTCAGGCTGGCTGGCCCGAACGGCGGCGTTATTTTCGCTGGCCAGCGCGCGCGGCGCGATGCCTGCTCCTGCCTGCAATGCGAGCAGGGTTAGTACCAAAACACGTATTTTCACATGTATTACTCTGTGACGAAGAAGATGAAGGTCTTATTTGGCCGAATTATATGTGAGGGATCTGCAGTTGGCACTGGGATTATGCCAGTCGATTTGTGACAAATTCTGTCGGAAGGAAAATTGTTTAAACCGCGAGCGCTCTGGGATTAGCGCCCGCGAGGAAAAAGTTACAGTGCCGGTTGCCAGGCCGACTGAGGCAACAGGTATAAACCGGGTCCCTGACTGGCACCCTCACCCACAATATGACCAATGCCCGCCGCCATCACCGCCAGCGTCACATCAAAGGCATTCAGGCTGTCGCCGTAGCCCGCCGTCAGGTTGAACATCGAGCCATTGGCCAGCAAATAGAGCGTTTTCTCTTCCAGTTGGTAGGCGTTTACAAACGGCATAGGCTCGCTGTGTGGCAGGCTTTGCAGGAAGCCAACGTCAATTTCCGCCGTCACATGGCCGACGTTGAGAATGAACACCCCATCTTTCGCCTGCTGCAGATGCCGTGCCGACAGCACGTTTTTCGCCCCGGTCGCCGTGGCAATCACATCGGCCTGGCTAACTGCAGTGGCCAGTTCGACCACCGCCCAACCGTCATAACGTGCCTGCAACGCCCGAGCCGGATCGATTTCCGCCACGATCACCTGTCCGCCGTAGGCTTTCGCCGCCGCCGCAACGCCCTGCCCAACCAAACCATAACCGATCACCAGTACACATTTTTCATGCAGCGTTAAATGGGTGGTCTGGAAGAAGGTATGCCAGGCGGTCAAACCGACCATGTGCCGATTATGCAGCCCTTCTTTCACCGGTAAGTCATCCCAGTTGAAGATCGGATAGCGCGGCGCCATGCCGTTCAGTCGGCTGATACCGGAACCGGTGGCTTCCAGCCCGGCGATAATCTGCGGGCCGTCGGTTGACTGGTGTAAACGGGTAGTCAAATCTGCCCCCATTTCACACAGGTGAGTCGGCGCCCAGGCCAGTGCGCGGTCGAAGGATTCGGACCAGTCGGCATCGCTCATGTCCCGCCAGGCGTGGGCCTCGGCACCGCGGCGCTCCAGCCAGGCAACCACGTCATCCTGTACCGTGGTCGGGTTGCAGGTAGTCAGATAGATTGCCGCCCCCTTGTCCAGCAGGCCCGCCACCAGCGGCGCCATTTTCAGATCCAGATGCATATTGCACGCCAGCCGCACGCCGTTTAAATCCGGCAACGCAGCTACCGCCGCCCGGGTGCGTGGCATATGGCGCATCGCCCAGTCCAGTTCGCTCTCAAAATCCTGATACATCTGTTGCTCCTCTACTGCGCCGCGCCACCTGGGCACGGCAGAATGATTTAACCGGCGCGGCTCAGGCGCTTTATCGCCTGCGGCGACAGACCAAAGACGCGAATAAATGCCCGCCGCATCCGCTCCGGATCGCTAAACCCGACGGCACGGGCGATAACCTCCAGCGCTTCGCTGCCTTCTTCTATGCGCATTCTGGCGGCCTCAACCCGCAGTTGCTCGATCACCTTGGCCGGCGTTTGGCCGGTTTCGGCACGGAATAGCCGGCCGAATTGGCGTTCACTCAGGCAAGCTGCGTCGGCCAGATCGGCCACCGTCAACGGCTGATGCAGGTGTTCGCGAGCATAAGACAGCGCACTGCGGATACGGTCTGAAGACGGATTCAACTCCAGCAACAGCGAATATTGCGACTGCCCTCCCGGGCGGCGGTGATACACCACCAGTTGTCGCGCCACGTTGGCTGCCAGTTCGCTACCGAGATCTTCTTCCACCATCGCCAACGCCAGATCGATACCGGCGGTAATGCCCGCCGAGGTCCATATCGCACCGTCGCGGATATAAATGCGATTACTGTCGACGCGAATACGCGGATAGCCCTGCTGCAACCGGGCGGCATGGTACCAATGGGTGGTAGCCCGTTTACCGTCCAACAAGCCTGCAGCAGCCAGAATAAATGCGCCGGTGCACACGCTGGCCATACGTCGCGCCTGCAGGCTTTGCCGGTGCAGGAACGCCAGCAGTGCCGCAGACTGTGTGGCCACCACATTACCGCTGCCACCGGCAATCAACAACGTATCAAAGCGCCCCTGATTAAACGCCTGTGTGAGTACTTCCACACCTGACGAGCTCGTCACGCTGCCGCCGTGCTCTGATAGTGGCAGGCAGCGGTAAGCCGGGGTCGCAGTAAACTGATTGGCGTTATCAAACGCCGCCAGTGGCCCGGCAAAATCCAGCAGGTTAAAACCGGGGAAGACCACAAAGCCGATATTTTTCATCATGGCGCTTTTTGAGGGTTATCCGTCATATCAGCCAAAAACAGGACGCTTATTATTACCCAAGTCAAATGACAAAACTGAGGCGAATATCATGTCTGAATCGTTAGTGATTGTTTTTCCGATCTATCAGGGTGTCACCCAGCTCGACTTCACCGGCCCACTGCAGTTTCTGCGCCACATGCCGGGCGCAGAGATTGTCGTTGCCTCGGTCGGTGGCGCAGATATCAGTGCCGAAGGATTGCACTTTACGCAGTTGCAGAAACTGGAAGAGGTCACGCACTGCGACGTGCTGTGCGTGCCGGGCGGTGCCGGTTGCACCCAGGCGCTGCAGAATGACGAATTTATGCGTCAGATCCGCCGTCTGGGGCCTGATGCCCGCTATTTGACGTCGGTGTGTACCGGCTCGCTGATCCTGGCCGCCGCCGGCTTACTGCAGGGCAAACGTGCCGCCTGTCACTGGTCAATGCGCGACAGCCTGGCACTGTTTGGCGCCATCCCCAGCCAGGCTCGGGTTGAGCGCGACGGTAACATTATCAGCGGCGGCGGTGTGACGGCAGGCATCGACTTCGCTCTGGCATTGATCGCTGAACTGCAGGATGAGGAAACCGCGCAAATGATCCAACTGTATCTGGAATATGCCCCGGCCCCGCCATTCCCCGGAGGAACACCGGAGCTGGCACCGGCCAATATTCTGGCGCGAGTACAGGCGCAGATGGCCGACACTCTGCCACAACGCCAGGCGCTGGTGGCGCAGATTGCCGCCCGCGGCTAGCACACAGGGCGTATACTTAGCCTTATGTGTTAGAGACATAGGGGATAGGAATGGCGGATTTAGCCCACTACATTACGGATTACGGCTACTGGGCACTGTTTATCGGCTGTCTGGCTGAGGGCGAAACCATCACGCTGCTGGGCGGTATTGCGGCGCATCAGGGGCTGCTGCATCTGCCTTGGGTAATCGCGGTGGTGGCGTTGGGTGGCACGCTGGGGGATCAGATATTATTTTTCCTCGGTCGCCGCTTCGGCGGGCAGGTAATTTCGCGCATGAAGAGCCAGGAAAAGCGCATCGAACGCGCCAGAAAGCTGATTGCTCGCCACCCTATGCTGTTCGTGATTGGCGTGCGTTTTATGTACGGCTTCCGCATTATCGGCCCGGTGCTGATCGGGGCCAGCAAGCTGCCGCCGTCGCGCTTTGTACCGCTGAATATTCTGGGCGCTATCCTGTGGGCGACGATTTTTGTGTTGCTGGGCTATTTCGGCGGTGAAGCGATCGCCCGCTTTATCTCGGGTTTCGACAAACGGCTAACCAGCGTGCTGTTTTGCGCGCTGGTGATTGCCGCTATTTTGTTGCTACGGTTTTGGTGGCGCCGCCGCCATGCCGACTAAGGTTATACCCAAAATAATTGCGTTATCGGTTTAGCATCAGCTTCAAACCGAGCAAGGCCAGCACACCACCGCCCAGCCGATCGAACCAGGCTTTAAAACGCAGATAGGTGCGGCGTGGGCGTGGTGACGACAGAACAAAGGCCACAAAGGCGTACCACAGCACATCGATGGTCAGTGCGATCACCGGCAATACGAGGTACATCACCGGGGATATTTTATGGCTAAGCAACGCGGCAAACACGCTACCGAACACAATGGCGGTGTTGGGGTTGCCCAACTGAGTCAGCAGGCCGGTAGTAAACGCCTTGCGGAACCCCAGGTGCTGCTCACCGACCGCTTCCACATTCAGCGGCTGCCGAGCCCCACGCAGCATTTTACAGGCCAGATAGATAAGGTAAGCCCCACCCAACACCTTTAGCGTGGTGTAGAGCCACGGCAGTGCCAACAACAACGACTGCAGCCCCAGCAGAGCGATCAAGGCAAAGATAAAGCAGCCGACGCCCATGCCCAGCGCTACCGCCATACCGTCGCGGCGCGAAGAGGCTACGGCGGTACGCGCCACCAGAATAAAGCTTTGCCCCGGGCTCATCGCTCCCAGCGTAATCGCACCGCTAATGCTCAATACCGATAATGCCGTTTCGCTCAACATGCTTTCTGCCTCCATAAAAATCCCATTGCTCAAAGTAGCGCAGCGATGAAAATAAAAGCAATGCAGCCGCGGGGATTATTCCACTTGCGGCATATCTTGCATCAGCGCCACCAGCTCACGGGCGGCCTTCTCCAGTGGCCGGTTTTTCAGCCAGATCAGGTGGATCGGCAGGCGCAGTTCATTTTTGGTATTTTTGAATTTCAGCCGAACCAGCCGTTGCTGGGCCAGTAACGGTGCGGTCAACGACAGCGGGAAATTGCCCCAGCCCAGACCGGCTTCCACCATGCTCAGCGCCATCGGCAAACTGTCAGTACGCCAGTAAGATTCCGCCACTCGTGGCCGCAGATCGGCAATCGGCAGATCGCGGCTGGCCACCATAATTTGCCGCACGTTAACCAGGTCTTCGAGAAACAGCTCGTTCGCCGTGCCGCTCAGCGCCGGGTGCCGTGGCGAGAGCGTGGCAACCAGCGATTCCGCGCCGACAAAGTGAAACTGCTCCTGGCTGTTGATATTGAGCCCACCGAACGCCAGAGCAACGCCTATTCTGCCCTGATGCAACATGTGCAACACATCATCCTGCGGGGCAGTCAATACTTCGATGTTCAGCAACGGATGGCGGTCTGCCAGGGTTTTGACTGCGGCCAGCAGGCCACGGCTGTTGATGTCCGAGGCGATACCGATCGACAAAGTGCTTTCCAGCCCCTGGGACAACTCGATGGCGTGGTTTTGCAACTGTTTAAGCTGATCGGCAATCAGCCGCGCATGCGGCGCCAGTGCCAATGCCAGCGGGGTAGGTACCGGTTCGCGGTGCGAACGATCGAAAAGCAGAGAGCCCAGTTCTGCCTCCATGTTGGCAATCCCCATGCTGACGGCCGAAGGTACACGCCGCAGTGAGCGGGCCGCAGCGGAAAACGAACCGCGATCCAGTACCGCCAAAAACAGCTCTATATTATCGCTGGAAAAGTTCATTGCATTACCTGTCAGTAAAACTGACAGCTCCTGACTTTTTCTATCAATATGATTGACGGTATCTTACTCGTCAGACGGCAAAAGGTCATCCGACCCTAAAGCCAAAAAATCAGTCAGGAGATGAGTAATGCAAGGCGTTAAACGCAAACTGGTGTATGTCACCGCCTATGAAATTATCGGCATGGCGATCTCCGCACTCGGATTGGCGCTGCTTTCCGGCAGTGCACCCAGCAGCACCGGGCCGCTGGCGGTGATCATCACCACCATCGCCGTAAGCTGGAATTTCATCTATAACTCGCTGTTTGAGCTGTGGGAAAGCCGTCAGGCCTCGCGCACCCGGACGCTCAAGCGTCGCATTATCCATGCGGTGGGCTTCCAACTGACGCTGGTGGTGTACCTGATCCCACTGATCGCCTGGTGGATGGGGATTACGCTGTGGCAGGCGCTGCTGCTGGATATGGCGCTGATCGTAATTATCCCGTGCTACACCTTCGTGTTTAACTGGGCATTCGACAAAATATTCGGCCTGCCAAGTTCTGCCCTGCCGGTTGGTGAGTCCGCTTAAAGATCGACCAAGAATAACCCTCGCCTGTGGACAATATCGCCGCAGGCAGGGTGAAGCTTATTATCCCCCTTTATTCTCGTCGCGAATAAATAAGCCAAATTCCATGTAGTTTGCGCGGTAATTATTATTCTGTGATTTTAATCACTTTTTATTCCTCGTTATTTCCGTCTTGATAAATTCAATCATCTTGTTGAATAATATATTCTTTTATATATTTAACAAAAAATAAACACAATTGGTCACGATTTATACGCAGGATTTTTTGCCACCTTTACAGAGAAAAGGTAGCATGCTCCGCCGTTATTTCACTGCGGCTGCTCAGATAATATACGCCATGAATTTCATCGCTAAAGATCGCAAGGCGACGGGTATTAAAGCGCGGAATGATGCCATGACCTCATTCTCACTACGATTGGCAATAGCAATCGTTTGCTCTGGCAGCAGAGCAGGGTAACTCCATAGACAGGTAAACAGGACGGATGATGCAATCACAAAAAAAAACGGCGCATGACCAACATGCAGCCAGAAGACGATGGTTAGACTCCCATGAATCCGGTTATCACAAAAGCATGGGCAACCGGCAGATACAGATGATCGCCATCGGCGGTTCAATAGGTACCGGCCTGTTCCTCGGTACCGGCGGTCGGCTGGAAATGGCAGGGCCAGCGCTGGCGCTGGTCTATTTGGTGTGCGGGATTTTCTCGTTCTTTATTCTGCGCGCGCTGGGCGAGTTGGTGCTGCACCGCCCCACCAGTGGCAGCTTTGTTTCTTACGCCCGTGAGTTCCTCGGCGAAAAAGCCTCTTACGTCGCCGGTTGGATGTACTTCCTCAACTGGGCGATGACGGGTATCGTCGACATCACCGCGGTAGCGCTGTATATGCACTATTGGGGGACCTTCGCCGATGTGCCGCAGTGGCTATTCGCACTCTGCGCCCTCGGGGTGGTCGCCACCATGAACATGATCGGCGTGAAGTGGTTTGCCGAAATGGAGTTCTGGTTCGCACTGATCAAAGTCGTCGCCATTGCGCTGTTCCTGGTGGTCGGCGTGGTGTTTCTCGGCACCGGCACCCCGGTGGCAGGCAACACTACCGGCCTGCATCTGATTACCGAAAACGGCGGCATGTTCCCGCATGGCCTGCTGCCTGCGCTGGTGTTGGTACAAGGGGTTATCTTCGCCTTCGCCGGGATTGAGCTGATCGGTACCGCCGCCGGTGAGTGCAAAGACCCGGCCAAAATGATGCCGAAGGCTATCAACAGCGTTATCTGGCGCATCGGTCTGTTCTACGTTGGATCGGTAGTCCTGTTGGTGCTGCTGCTGCCGTGGAACGCCTACCAGGCAGGCCAAAGCCCGTTCGTGACCTTCTTCAGCAAGCTGGGCGTGCCTTATATCGGCACCATTATGAATATCGTGGTGCTGACCGCGGCGCTCTCCAGCCTGAATTCAGGCCTGTACTCCACCGGCCGCATCCTGCGTTCGCTGTCGATGGGCGGCTCTGCACCTAAATTCATGGCTAACATGAGCAGCCAACAGGTGCCCTACGCCGGTATCCTGGTGACCTGCGGCATTTATGTGATCGGCGTTTTGCTGAATTATCTGGTGCCTTCGCGGGTGTTTGAGATCGTGCTGAACATCGCCTCGCTGGGTATTATCGCCTCGTGGGCGTTTATCATCGTCTGCCAGATGCGCCTGCGCAAAGCCGTGCGTGAAGGCCGCGCAAAACCGGTCTCCTTCAAAATGCCCGGCGCGCCAGTGACCTCCTGGCTGACGCTGGCATTCCTGCTGGCGGTGGTGGTCATGATGGCGTTCGACTATCCGAACGGCACCTGGACTATCGCCACCATTCCGGTGCTGGCAGTGTTGCTGACGCTGGGCTGGTTCGGCCTGCGCAAGCGCGCACAGGAAGTCAAACGGGAACAACAGGCGCACGAAGAAGCCCACCACTAAGTTTTTAGACTGCCGACAAAGCCCGTTATTAGGGAGAGCGTGCCGAAGGGGTCGTAGCAGCTTCAGCTGCCGACCAATTTGCCGGGAGCAAATTGGAACGACTTCAAGTCGGCCCGTAGGGTGGGGCACATGGATGTGCCCCATAATGGCCCCTCGGTGCGCTAGGCCCGGGTATCTCGGGTTCAAAGACAACGTTTTCATCAAATTCACTGCCCCGACCGGGGCAGTTTTTTTATCTCTCACAGCCGGCCGTAAAAGGTCATTCTGGCGCTTTCCGACAGCGCAATATCCGGTTGCGCGTTGTAAGCCAGCACCACCAGCATGCGGGTAATGTCACCGTCGGTCGGCGTAACCCGATGCATGGCGTTACGGCCACGGAACAGCACCAAATCCCCCTCTTCCATCGCCAACGGCTTAACCGCACGTTCACCGTCCAACACCTGCGACACGCCGGCGTAGTTCATCTCGCCCCTATCGGCATCTCGCAGGTTTTCCACATATTCAAAACGCCCGCCAGCCTGCGGTTTCTGGATCAACAGCGTGATGGCAAACGATGAGTTGTCAAAATGCCAACCCAGCTCCTGCCCGCGATGGGCGTAGTGCAGGTTGATCGAAGACAAGCTATCGGCGTAGGGATACAGGCGCTGTTCCGCCAGCACGGCGCAGAGGAAATCACGAAATGGTTGCGCGTCGTACAACGTACGCAGCGGTGACTGCTCTGGGATCTCCTCGTCGGTAATACAGCCCTTGGACGACACCACCAGCCGGTTGCGTGCATGATCGGGCGGCAATGTTTCGTCCTGCGGCTTCAGGTAGACGTTATGCTTGCTGGCCGCATAAAACGCCGCATGGCTATGCTCGGCCCCCTCCAGACGAATGGTCGCCAGGGCCGCCGCGGTCAGAAAACCCGGCAGCACCAGCGCCCCCGCCGTATCCAGCGTGGCTTTACAACGAGCCTGAAAGGCGACGTCATCAATCGGGTTTGCGGATAAATCAACGATATGGGCAAGTGGCTGCATCAGAGGCTCCTGTTGGCATCGCGGCCGGATAACCCACTGTAGCGAATGTCAGATTGCCGTAATAACAAAAATACGTTAAGGATAAGTTAACCAATTCTTAGCGATAGCCACCATGAGCCCTCCTTCCCGCAGCCGCCTGCCCAAACTGAGCGCCATTCTGGCGTTTGAAACCGCTGCCCGTACCGGCAGCCTGGCGCTGACGGCCGCAGCCGTCAGCCAGCAGATCCGCCAGCTTGAGCAACACCTGGGTATTGTGCTGTTTATCCGCGCCAAAAGCGGCGTGACGCTAACCGAACAGGGAACGGACTACCTGGCCTACGTACAGCAGGCATTTGAAACACTGCGGGTGGCGCAGCAACATGTCGATCGCCAACGTGGCAAAGAAGAACTGACGTTATTTGCCCTGCCGGCGCTGGCGTCAAAATGGCTGAATCCGGCCATCGGCGGCTGGCTGGCCCAGCATCCGCAGGTGGATCTTCGACTGCACGCCACCCATGCCGAAGTAGATTTCGCCAGCTCGGCGGCGGACTTTGCACTGTGTTTTGGCGATCAGGACTATCCACTGCTGGAAAAAGTGCGGCTGTTTCAGGATTGCGTGCAGCCGGTTTGCAGCCCGCAGGTGCAGACCAGCGGCGACTGGACTCACCAGCCACTGATCCACGTGGATTGGGGGAAAGAAAGCCAGTTCCTGCCGGGCTGGCATGAATGGTTCAGCGCCGCCGGGTTACCACCGCCGCAGCGGCGTGGCCTGACCTATAACCTGACCTCACTGGCAATTGATGCCGCAGTTGAAGGCCACGGCATTTTGCTCGGCCAACGGCGCCTGATCCAGCGCGAACTGGCCAAGGGCACACTGGTGCCTCTGGCAGAGCCTGTGCTACCGCTCAGCAAACCTTACTACGTGGTGTATCCGCAACGCACGCTGGACAAACCCAAAGCGGTTGAGTTTTTGGCATGGCTGCAGAGCATCACGCCTACGGATAGCGAACACTAAGCATTGCCACAGCGATTACCCGGCCTTGGACATCATCTCGCCCAGCAGCAGGTTGGTCGCGCGCGGCAGATAAACCTCGTTGCCGGCACCGGGGGTCAGGGTCAGCTCCCCAATGTAGATTTGCTCGCGGGTGAGATAGAAATCGACGCGGCAATAGTCCAGATCCGCCGAGACGGCTTTCGCCACTTGTACCATTTCATCCCAGAATGCCGGTTTTTCATTCAGCGTATTGAGTTGCGGGATATCCGCTTGAGTAAAGAAGCAGTGGTGTGCGTGCTCTTCCAAAAACTCCAGTGAAGTCGGTTCAGGCCCGCCTCGCAGCAATTCGACAAACAAATAAGACTGTTTTCCGTTAAACACATGCACTTTATAGTCAATCAATTCACCTTCCGATTCTATATCTAACAACTCCTCGACAATAATTTGCTGCGGGATATTCGCGTAGTGTTTTTCACGAAATCTTTTCCAATAGGTTATTTCAGACCATCCACTAAGAATCTTCGCAATATCTCTATAGCTGACCTGATCTTTATCTTTGACTATTTTCACCTGTTGAGAGGCATTATTAGTTTTGATAACAAACGATTGGGGTAACGAAAGGTAATCCTGCTCGGTGAAATTATCGGTAACCATAATGATGGGGGTTAGGTACTTTTCTGATACCCGCTGGGAAATATACTCCCTGACCGCAACCTTATCTGCTAACCTACTGAAATCACTGTGCGGATAGCGCATTCGTTGATAGATTTTCTCTGAGAATTTCTTCGGGCTTTTGAAGTTGACCAAAGAGCCATGGGCAAGATAATGGCTGACTTGATAATAAATAAAATCGGGCGCGGCCCGATAGAGTCGTTTTGCGAATTTTCTCATTCTTCTCTTTCTTCCATGAACATAGCATAGGGATAAATGCTTCTGACATTCCGGTTATAGCATCTTAATTATAAAACCCTGTGGGCCTATCCTTACAGAGGGCAAGGAGATAATCGGACAAATCCTATTATAAGATGCAACAGGGAAAGTACCAGTGAAATTAAAATTCATAGATATCAATATCGTGAAAAATGCGTTCTGGATGATATCCGAAAAAATGGTGTCTATCCTGGGGGTCATTTTCATCACCGCCTATATGGCGAAATATATTGGCCCGGAAAGCTTTGGCAAAATTACCTTTGCCACCGCGATTTTCGCCATTACCCAGACGCTGGCGCTGCTGGGCTCCGATACCGTGCTGTTCAAGCGGATTAGCCGCAACCCAGGCTCCGGAACCGCATTGATGTTTTCCACCAACCGGCTGCGACAGGGCTGCTTTGTGCTGTTCTCAGCGGCAATATTGATTTACACCGGACTACGCGAAGATTTCATTACCTTCTACTTTTGCGCCGCCACCTTTGTCGCCAGCTTCTTCTCGCTCAGAGACGTGTTCACCATTTATCATGATGCCCGGCTGGAGTCGCGCTTCAATACGCTGGCCAACGTGGCCGGGCTGGGCAGTGCGCTGCTGGTGCGTTATCTGATCGTCTATTTTGATCTGCACCTGTATTACCTGGCGATCCCGATCGTGATGGTTTATTTGATCCCCTACCTGATCCGCCATCACATCTATCACCGCCGCAATCCGCGCTTTATTGCACCAAGGCGAGTTCGGCGCAAATACGTGCGCTATCTGCTTGCCAGCGGTCTGCCATTGGCGGTGTCCAATGTCTCCATCGCCATTTATACCCGGCTGGCTCAGTTATTTTTGATGTGGTTTGTCTCCGCCGAAGCGCTGGGGATTTACTCCGTAGCCATCACCCTGGCGACCGCCTGGATGTTTGTCACTGATGCCGTCATTACCTCGTTTTTCGCCAAAATATTTGCTTATCAGCGCGATGACGCGGTACGCACCGCCGCCAAACTGAATGGGTTGGTGTTGGCGATCTCCGCCGCGATCGTGGCAAGTATTCTTTTACTCGGCAAACCGGTGATCGTATTGCTGTACGGGGAGCAATATTTAGCGGCTTACCCGGCGATGGGAGTGTTGGCGGTAGCCACCCTGCTTTCCGCCCTGGGCACCCTGGCCTACAAATACATTGTGATTTTCTCCGGCTACGGCTTTCTGTCGAAGAAGATGTTTCTGGTGTTTATCATTAATATCCCACTGTCCTATTTCCTGATCCGCCAATACGGCATGATGGGTGCCGCCTACAGCACGCTATTGACCGAACTGCTGTCGTTGACCGTCCTCAATTACTTCTTCCGCCGTGGCACGGTGTTGCAGATGCACCTGCGCTCGCTGAATCCTTTGACCTATATCAGACGTGCCCCCCAGGGCGGTTAGCTGTACTGGCTACCCCGTTAATGCTGCTTTGAGATGCAGCACCAAGGCCCCCGCCAGTACCGTCAACACCCCCAGCCACTGTATGGCGGAAAGCCGCTCGCGCAACAGCAAAGCCGCCAATAGCGCGGCGATGCCACCGGACAAGGTACTGAGCACCGTCACAATGGCCAACGACCCACTGCCGACCCCCACAGCAAATGCGCTAAAGCCCCCCAAATTGAGCAAGCTGGCGACCAGCAGCAGGCCACCCTGCCGCCAGTTCGGCCGCGCCACCAAAGCTCGCCGGTCAGCATTCAACACCAGCAGGGCCGTCAGCCCTACGGCATAACCGAGCCACAGACTGACACTCGGCCCCAGCACGGGCAGCGTGTATTGCCCTTGCAGCCAGAAGCCAATGCCGTAACAGAGCGCCGCCAGCAGCGCGAAGGCTATCGCCGGTAAAGAAGATGGGGATCTGCCGGGCTGGCGGCCCAGACTCACGGCGGTCAGCATCACCCCCATCAGGCACAGAGCCAGTCCAATCAACGTCAGCGCGCCAAGCCGTTCACCACTGATCCACGACAGCAGCGTGGTGACCGCACCATAGCTGGTGACCAAAGGCGCCACCATCGCCGCCTTGCCGATAGCAAAAGCCTGCGACAGCGCCAGTGACCCGCCCACCGTCAGGCCAGCGGCCAACAATGCCAGTCCCAAAACGTTGGCGGAGGCCTCAAAGACAGGCCCACTGGTTGCCAGCAGTAGCAGGGTAAAAATCGCAAACCCGATCGCTTGCGAAAAAAATACCGCCCTGCGCACCCCCACCGCTCGGGCGTTAATGCCGACCAAAAAATCCGTGCCGCCCCAGCACAGCGCGGCGGCCAGTCCCATCAGTATGTCCACTCAATCCTCCCGTGCGTTCTTTGCCTCAAAAGTAAGCAAAAAATCACTTGTGGAACATCGATAGATTGGCAATATGGTTGAATGAAACTCAAGCTGAACGCTCAACCTCGCTTGCCCTCCCTGAAAGCCTTGCATACTTTCGAGGTGGCGGCGCGCTGCGCCAGTTTTACCGAGGCAGCGGAAGAGTTGAACGTCACGCTGGGGGCGGTCAGCCGCCAGATACGTCACCTGGAGAATGAACTGGGCGTTGAGCTGTTTCATCGCAAGGGTAACGCGGTAGAGCTCAACGATACCGGCAAACGGCTGGCTATCGACGTAACCCGCGCACTGACGCTACTGCAAAAAGCCAGCGATCGCGTCCGACCGGAACAACAGCAAACGCTGAGGCTGACCTGCACGCTGGGGATCGCCAGCCATTGGCTGGCAGCACGCCTGCCGGCATTACGCCGTGCAGATCCTGATGTTTCGCTGGTGCTGGACGCCAACGAAAGCCTGCGCGATCTGGCCAATGGCGAAGCCGACATCGCCATCCGTTACAGCCCAACGGCCACCCCGCCGCCGCACTCCCGCGAGTTACTCAGCGATGCCTTCGCGCCGCTGGCCAGTCCAGCCTTTCTCTCCGCGCATCCTGAGCTCGTCACCCCCGCTGATTTGGCATTATCGCAGTTGATTCATTCCCCGTGGAAAGATGGGCAGAAAATGGGCGTTGCCGGTTGGCAAGACTGGTTCGCGGCCTTTGGTGAAGGTGTTACGGCACCACGGGGTATCCTCACCTTTAACAGCGTCGGGCATGCATTGCAGGAAGCCATAGAAGGCCAGGGCATTGTGCTCGGCAGCCTGGCCGTGGCGCAGGATGCTCTGACCAGCGGCAAGCTGGTACGGCTGTTTGACGAGGGCCGACAACTGCCCGCGACCCACCAATATCGCCTGTGCTGGGCGGACAGCGCCTTCGTTAGCGCCACCACCCGCCGCTGGGTGAATCTGTTGCTGCAGGCGGCAGGCAAGCCTTCTGCGTTCTGACATAGCACTTATTGCCCTCACAACTTTGCCAAACCCAACTATTTTATGTTCAATTTTTCTGCTGTGAGACAAAACGTGGACAGACAACGCTACCTGCAACACATTGGATTCGCAGGCATCCCCAAACCCGACCTCCTGACGCTGCAACAGTTACACCGTGGCCATATGCTGAAGGTTCCCTTTGAGAACCTGAGCATTATTTATCACCAGGGTATCCATCTGGAGGAGGAAGCGCTGTTCAGTAAAATTGTCGAACATAACCGCGGCGGCTTTTGCTATGAGTTGAACCGGTTGTTTGCCCTGCTGTTGAAGGACATCGGCTTTGACGTGCATTTTATTTCCGGCGAGATCCGCGCCCGCGATGGCAGTTTCGGACCGCCGTTCGACCATATGGCGCTGATGGTGGCGCTGGATCAACCCTATCTGGTGGACGTCGGGTTTGGTGATTCATTTCTGACACCGCTAAAGGTCAGCACAGCCGAGCAACAGCCACAAAGCACCGGCACCTTCCACCTGGAACAGGAAGGCGATATTTACTATCTGGAGCGCCGCAACGGCGATCAGCGTTCGCACGCCAAAACGCTCTATCGCTTCAGCCTGCAAAAACGCCAGTTGGCCGAATTTTCCGACATGTGCCACTACCACAGCACCTCACCGCTGTCGCATTTCACCCAGAAGCTGGTGTGTTCCCACGCCACGGAAAATGGCCGGGTAACCCTCAGCGAGAACAAACTGATTATCACCGAAGATCATCACCGCCGGGAGTCAACGCTGCATTCGGAACAGGAACGCCGCGAAGCGCTGATGCACTACTTCCAGATCGATCTGGACAACTGAACCTGTCAGATTGGCTATACTTTAGCCCGATGGAAGCAGTCAATCGAGAGGAAGCAAGATGAAAAAGAAGATCCTGGTCGTACTCACCAGCATTGCCAAATACCCCAGTATCGATCGCGCCACCGGCCTGTGGCTGGGTGAAGCGGTGCACTTTGTGAAGAAAGTTGAAGCTGCCGGCTATCAGGTTGACTATGTTAGCCCGTCAGGCGGTTATACCCCGATCGATCCCCACAGCCTGGCCATGGCCGACGCCACCGACTGGGAGTGGTATCAGAACAAATCCTTTATGAACCGGCTGGGCGCCACACTGAAACCTTCACAGGTGAATGCCGCCGATTATGGCGTGATTTACTATGCCGGCGGCCACGGCGTGATCTGGGACTTCCTGGATAATCAGGCATTACAAACCCTCAGCCAGTCGATATATGAAAGCGGCGGCGTGGTCTCCTCCGTGTGTCACGGGGCTATTGGGCTGCTGAATATCAAGCTGGCCAACGGCGACTACCTGATTAACGGCAAAAAGGTCACGGGTTTCAGTAATGAAGAGGAACAGCTGGCCGAATTGGATAAGTTAGTGCCCTATCTGACCGAAACCGAGCTGAAAAAACGCGGTGCCCTTTACCAAAAAGCGGCCGAACCCTGGGCTGCATTCGCATTGAGCGATCAACGGGTGGCAACCGGACAAAACCCGGCGTCGGGTGCTGCGGTGGCAGATGAAGTGCTTAAGTTGCTGGCAGGTTAACTCAACGGGGAGCATGGCTCCCCGGTTTATTCCTTAACGACAAATCACCCGGGCAATATCTTTCGAATTGTTCAGCGCGCGAATCTCACTGAACAGCTCGGTCGCTTCGTCATATTCTTTACGCAAATAACCCAACCACTGTTTGATCCGCGCCACATGGTACAGGCCGGTATCGCCCTGTTTCTCCAGATGAACGTATTTTTGCAGCAGCTGCACCACCTGTGGCCATGGCATGCGGGGTTCGTTGTACTTCACTACCCGGCTCAGGTTCGGCACGTTAAGTGCGCCACGCCCCAGCATCACCGCATCGCAGCCGGTGGTTTGCAGGCAGTCTTGCGCGCTCTGGTAGTCCCAGATTTCACCGTTGGCGATCACCGGAATGGTCAGCCGCTGACGGATCTCACCAATCGCCGCCCAGTTAATACGCTCCGCCTTGTAACCGTCCTCTTTGGTACGGCCGTGTACCGCCAATTCTGTAGCACCGGCTTGTTGCACTGCATCGGCAATTTCAAAACTGCGGCTGTCGCTATCCCAGCCCAGCCGTATTTTTACCGTCACCGGCAAATGGGCAGGCACCGCTGCACGCATGGCTTTGGCGCCCTGGTAAATCAGCTCCGGATCTTTCAGCAACGTCGCCCCACCGCCGCTGCCATTGACCAGCTTGGACGGGCAGCCACAGTTGAGATCAACACCGTAGGATCCCAGTTCAACCGCGCGGGCAGCGTTTTCCGCCAGCCAGTGTGGGTACTGGCCCAGCAGTTGAATGCGCACCAGGGTGCCAGACGGCGTACGGCTGGCGTGATGCAGTTCGGGACACAGGCGATAGAAGGATTTGGCAGGCAGCAGTTGGTCGACCACGCGCAGGAATTCGGTGATGCACAGGTCGTAGTCGTTCACTTCGGTGAGCAGTTCACGCACCAAAGAATCGAGAACGCCCTCCATCGGAGCCAATAATACGCGCATGATTACCCCTGCTGAAAAAGACGCGCAATGATACGGGGGAATACCCGCAGCAGACAAGCGTCTCGGGGGAATAAAACCGCGCTACCCCAATTGGCGCAGGGGCTCACCGGCGATAAAAGCCTCGATGTTTTCGATCGCTTCGCGGAAATAGACCTGATAGTTGCTGTCAGCCACATAACCCAGATGCGGCGTGGCCAGCAGGTTGGGCAGGTGGCGGAAGATATCGTCGGCCGGCAGCGGCTCGATCTCGAATACGTCCAACCCGGCACCGGCAATCTGCCCCTGCTGCAAAGCGTCAATCAAGGCGCTGCGATCGACAATGGCCGCACGCGAGGTATTGATCAGATAAGCGGTTTTCTTCATCGCCTGCAGCTCTGGCTGCCCCACCAACCCACGGCTGCGCTCACTCAACACCAGATGAACGGAAACAAAGTCGCTCTGCTCAAACAGCGCCTGTTTTGACTCAGCTCGCGTCACACCCACCTCACCGGCCCTCTCCGCCGTCAGGTTCTGGCTCCAGGCCAACACTCGCATACCAAACGCCTGCGCCACCACTGCCATTTTACTGCCAATTTTGCCCAATCCCAGCAGGCCCAGCGTTTTCCCTTGCAGAGTCACGCCAACCGCCTGCTGCCAGGGCCCATTGTGTCGCAGGCCGTGATTCTCCGGTACCAGATGTTTGGCTAACCCGAGCAACAGGGCCCAGCTCAGTTCCATCGGCGCGGCAGAGCCACTGGCGGTACCGCTGACAATAATTCCATGTTTGGCAGCTGCAGCCAGATCAATAGAAGCATTACGCATGCCTGAGGTGATCAACAGTTTCAATTTGGGCAAGCGGGCCAGCAGCGTCGCGGTCATCGGTGTGCGTTCGCGCATGGCGACCACAATGTCACAGTCTTGCAGATGTACTGCCAACTCCGCTTCATCGCTAAAATGTTGGCTAAAAGAGAACACTTCAACCCGATCGGCTATCACCGACCAGTCCGCCATGGCGAGCGCGACCTGCTGATAATCATCAAGAATGGCACATTTTAGCTTCATTTCCGGCTCCGGGGATCAAGGGCAGTCAGTCGGCACGCACGTCAACCAGCACCGGGCAATCCGCATTTTCAATCACCAGGGCGCTGTGCGATCCATTCAACAAACGTCTAAAAGGAGAAAGGTGACGGCGCCCCATAATGATCATCGTCGCGTTCAGTGTTTTGGCCTGGGCGACGATAGTTTCTGCCGGCTCACCGGCCACCACTCGGCCACGCGCATTGACGCCGGCATCCTGCAGCTTGACCAGCGCCTGTCGCACCACGGTGGCGGCGGCATTCTGTTCATCCTGCGCATAGCCGAAATCTGCCGGATCTTCACCCGCTTCAATTTCATACGGACCCGCCATGGAATAACTGAGGTCCACACAGCACAGCACTACGACCGCGGCCTGCTGCGCCAACGCCTGATCAGCAGCCAGTGAAATGACTTTGCGCGCATTGGCGGAGTTATCAATTGCGACCAACAGTGTTTTCATTGCCTTCTCCGGTTAATCTCGCGACGCCACCTTGCCAATCTCATCGATCAGCGCGTCTTTACATTTAAGGATCTCTTCGCGGAAGCGAGCTTCATTCTTGGCCAAACGGGTGCTGGGCACTAACAGACTGATGGAGAAGCGCCCCAGAATGGTGTCGATAGCCACCGCCATGGTAGAGACGCCTTCCAACGTTTCTTCCCGATCGTAGGCCAGACCGGTACGACGTATTTCAGTGAGGTGTTCCAGTAAAGCAGGAAAATCTCGCACCGTCAGATCGGTTACCGCCCTATAAGCCTCACCCAGTAAATCACGGGCCGCATCATCGCTATTCAACGCCAGCAACGCTCGTCCGCCGGAGGTGCTGTACAGCGGCAGGTTCATACCAATACGCGGCACCACTCGCAGCTCACGGTCTGCCACAATGTAATGCACTACCGCCAGTTGCAAACCGCTGGCGCGTCCCAGCGAAACCGTCTCACCGGTGGCATCACATAAAGCCTGCAACCTGGGCGTCGCAATGGCCACCATTTCGGTATGCACACTGGCAATCAGCCGCAGCAAAGACGGCCCCAGGCGCACACCACCGACTCCGCCCCGCACCAATTGCACAGAGTCCAACGCGTTGACAATACGTTGCACGGTGGAACGCGGCAGATCGACCGCCAGCGCTATTTCTCCCAGGCTCATGCCATTCGGCTTTGCACCCAGAGCTTCGAGGATTTTCGCCGCGCGGGTGATGACCTGAATACCGCCGGCCCTTTCATCATCACAACATGTTGAGGATTCAGACATAGGGGTTCTTTTCCTTACTTTTGGCCACACTGTAACATTTTTTTCTGCCAGACGGCATGCTGTACCACATTGCAATACAGCGCATCACAATGTAGCATGCGTCACAATGTATCGCCATGCAATACAGTGCATCGCAAGTTTCGTTTCTGGAGTCATACTATGAATGCTCAGCCTGCGCCTCCTGCCGCCGCGCCGCATCCTTTCACTCTGCGTCTGGCTGTGGGGTTGGTGGGTGTGCTGATTGCCGCCCTGACCTCTGGACTCAATGATCGCATCAGCGATCTGGCACTGGCGGATATCCGCGCGGCTATCGGTATCAGTTTCGACCAGGGGAGCTGGATCACCTCGGCCTATCAGGCGGCGGAAGTGTCGGCCATGATGGTTGCCCCCTGGTTTGCCGTGACCTTTTCGCTACGCCGTTTCGCCCTGGTGATGATCGGCGGTTTTGCCGCCGTCGGGGTACTCCAGCCGTTAACCGCTGATCCCACGCTGTTTATTGCGCTGCGGGTGGTGCAAGGCCTGTTTGGCGGCGCATTGCCGCCGCTGCTGATGACGGTGGCGCTGCGTTTTCTGCCCCCCACCATCAAACTTTACGGGCTGGCCGCCTATGCGCTGACCGCCACCTTTGGCCCCAATGTCGCGGCACCGCTGGCGGCTCTGTGGACCGACAGTCTGGGTTGGCAGTTTGTCTTTTGGCAGGCGATCCCGCTGTGTCTGATCGCTTCTTTACTGATCGGCTGGGGGCTGCCGCAGGATCCCTTGCGCCTGGAACGTTTCCGTCAGATCGATCTGTTTGGCATGCTCACCGGGTGCAGCGGCATTGCGCTGTTGATCCTTTCGCTGACACAGGGAGAACGGCTCGACTGGTTCAATTCGCCGCTAATTAGTCTGATGTTGCCGGTGTCTATCGCGCTGCTGGTGACGTTTTTGATCAACGAATGGTTCCATCCGCTGCCGCTGCTAAAACTGCAATTACTGCAGCGCATCAATCTTTCTTATAGCCTGCTGACGCTGGCTGGCGTGCTGTTGCTGGCGCTGTCAGGCTCAATGCTGCCGTCGTTCTACTTTTCACAGGTAGAGGGTTTTCGCACCGTACAATTTGCACCGCTGGCGTTGGCCGTCGGCTTGCCGCAGTTGGTGATCGCCCCTTTAATCGCCACCCTGTTGAATCTGCGCTGGATAGACGCCCGCTGGGTACTGACCCTCGGGGCCGCGCTAATCGCCGGCTCCTGCCTGCTGGGAATGCAACTGACCGACGACTGGGCACGACAAAATTTCTGGTTGATGCAAGGCATGCAGGCGTTTGGCCAACCGATGATGATTTTGCCGGTTTTACTGATGTCCACCAGCGTAATAATGGCACCGGAAGGTCCCTTCGCCTCGGCCATGTTTAACACCGTGCGCGGTTTTTCTGCCGTAGCGGCAGGCAGCCTGGTCGAGAATTTTATTAGCCATCGGGAAAAATTTCACTCGCAGGTGCTGGTTGACCGGCTGGGCAATCGCCCGTGGCTGATGACGGCAGAGAGCTCAGAACACGCCAGCGGGGCTATGCCGCTGTTACCGGACGGCTCGGTCAGTTCAGCGGAAAATCTCGGGCATTTTTCGACGCTGGTAAAACATCAGGCGGTGATCCTCAGCATCAGTGATGCCTATCTGCTGATTATTGGCTGCGCGCTGCTGTTGGTGCTGCTGACCGCCTGGTTGCCGAAACGAGTCTATCCGCCGCAAACGCTTTTACCTCTAGTTCCAAAAACATCAGGATCATAACCATGAGCTTCACACCTGCAAAACGAACCTTAACCCTGGCGTTGCTGCTGTTAATCCTGCTGGCTATCGCTTTCTTTGTCCGTTCCTCTCTCAATCGCCATCATTTTCGTACCGATGACGCGGTAGTCAGTGCCGATTACACGCTGGTGGCCCCCAAGATTTCCGGCTATATCCGCAGCGTCAACGTCAGTGATAATCAGCAGGTGAAAGCCGGTGAAGTGCTGGCGACCCTCGACGATCGGGATTATCGCGTGGCGCTGGAAACGGCACAGGCCAACCTGCAGATCAGCCAGGCCAAGCTGGCCAGCATTCAGGCGCAGCTGGATCAACAGCAGGCCAATATTGCCCAGCAGGAAGCCGGCGTCAGTGCCAGTCAGGCCACGTTGAACTATGCCGGGCAAAATGCCGACCGCTATCGCCGACTGCTAAAAACCGGCACCGCCACCGCCGATGAACAGCAAAAATCCGCTTCCATAATGCAGACCGCCGCCGCACAGCTAAAGCAAAATCAGGCGGCAGTGGTTTCTGCGCGCAAGGAAGTTGGCGTGTTGCAGGCCAGTCGGAAACAGGCCGAAGCGAATATTGCCGCCTCGCAGGCCAGCGTTGATCAGGCACGCCTGAATCTTTCCTATACCCAGATTATCGCGCCCATTGCCGGCACTGTCGGTCAGCGTGCGGTGCGTCAGGGGGCCTGGGTCTCTGCCGGTACGCGCCTGCTGGCGGTGGTGCCGCTACAGCAAAGCTATGTGATCGCCAACTTCCTGGAAACCCAACTGGCCAACGTGTCTGCCGGCCAGCCGGTCTCGATCAGCGTGGATGCCCTGCCCGGCGTGACGCTACGCGGCCACGTTGACAGTATCGCCCCGGCTACCGGCTCGACCTTTGCCGCCATCAGCGCCGATAACGCCACCGGCAACTACACCAAAGTGGTGCAACGTCTGCCGGTGAAAATTCTGCTGGAGCCAAATCAGCCGGAGCTGGCGCGACTGCGCGTCGGCATGTCGGTGGTGCCGGAACTTGAGATGCGCTGATTTTTGCCAATAAAAAAGGCCACCTTGAAGGTGGCCTTTTAGCAGCGGACAACAGAGCAATTTACTCAGCCGGGCGGCTGCGCGGACGGCGCGAAGGTGCACCTGAACGCGGCTTGGCATCACCCTGCGGACGAGCACTGCCGCCACCGCGGTTTTCACGCTGACCGCCATTGCCGCCACCGTTGCCACTGCGCTGGCCGCCACCGTTACCGGAACGCTGACCACCGCCGTTACCACGTGGCGCACCGCGACCACCGCCAGCCTGACGGCCGTTGATGATTGGCTCTGCCTTGATGCTTGGATCCGGCTCATAGCCTGGCAGGGCAATACGCGGGATTTCACGTTTCAGCAGGCGTTCGATATCACGCAGCAGTTTGTGTTCATCCACACACACCAGCGAGATCGCCTCACCGGTACGCTCAGCACGACCGGTACGGCCGATGCGGTGCACGTAGTCTTCCGGCACGTTAGGCAACTCGTAGTTCACCACGTGTGGCAACTGGTCGATGTCCAGACCGCGTGCCGCGATGTCGGTAGCTACCAATACGCGAATTTTGCCGTCTTTAAAGTCGGCCAATGCACGGGTACGAGCGCCCTGGCTTTTATTGCCGTGGATCGCTGCGGCAGTGATGCCGTCTTTGTTCAGTTGTTCAGCCAGGTGGTTAGCGCCGTGCTTGGTGCGGTTAAACACCAATACTTGCTTCCAGTCACCTTCGCCGATCATCTGGGACAGCAGTTCCCGCTTACGCTTCTTATCAACGAAGTGCACGCTTTGCTCGATCTGCTCAGACGCGGTGTTACGGCGCGCCACTTCAACCGATGCCGGGTTGTGCAACAGTTTGTTGGCCAGCCCTTTGATATCGTCGGAGAAGGTAGCAGAGAACAGCAGGTTCTGACGCTTGGCAGGCAGCTTGGCCAGCACGCGGCGGATATCATGGATAAAGCCCATATCCAGCATGCGGTCAGCTTCGTCCAGCACCAGAATTTCAATTTTGGACAGGTCAACCGCGCGCTGGTGTTCCAGATCCAGCAGACGACCCGGTGTTGCCACCAGTATGTCGACGCCGCCGCGCAGTTTCATCATCTGCGGGTTGATGCTCACGCCACCAAATACCACCAGCGAACGCAGGCGCAGGTATTTGCTGTAGGATTCGACGTTTTCGCCGATCTGCGCAGCCAGTTCACGGGTCGGCGTCAGGATCAACGCACGTACCGGACGGCGACCTTTGACCGCATGATCATGCTTACTCAGCAGCTGTAGCAGCGGCAGGGTAAAGCCAGCGGTTTTACCGGTACCGGTCTGGGCGCTGGCCATCAGGTCACGACCTTCCAATACGACAGGAATAGCCTGGCGCTGAATTGGCGTAGGTTCGCGATAGCCCTGTTCTTCAACAGCGCGCAGAATTTCAGCACTTAAGCCGAGGGTTTCAAATGACATAAAGAGAAAAACTCCAGATCCCCCCTAACCTAACAGTGTTCGGTGCAGTTTCCTGGGAGGATTATCAGACGGGACATTAAGCATGACCACGAGGGATTGGCACAAACTGCAGTGCACCAAGCGGGCGATTGTAGCAGAACTCGAACAAGAAAAGGCAAATTAAGTGACTCAGAGCACAATATGCCGAGAATTCAGCCTAATCTGAAAAAATGTCCTTAAATAAATCGCGGTTACTGATTGCATTTCGTGCAATCTGGCATAAAGTTAATCATATGATTGATTAACTTTTTCAGGCGCCATCAATGCCAAATAATCAGACTGCCAGCCGGGCACGGGGTGAGCAGGCACGCCAGCAGTTGATCGCCGCCGCCATCGAGATGTTTGGTGAATACGGCATTCAGGGCGCCACCACCCGCGATATCGCCCAGCGCGCCGGACACAACATCGCCGCCATCACCTATTACTTCAATTCCAAAGAAGGCCTTTATCTGGCCGTTGCACAGTGGATTGCCGATTTTATCCAGCAGGCTTTTCGCCCGCTGGCCGAAGAAATTGACCACTTCTGGCAACTGCCGGAAACCGAACGTCCGCCGGAGCGCTACCTCGAACACCTGAAACGCGGCCTGCTGGCGTTCAGCGACCTGATAACTCAGCCACAGACGCTAAACCTGAGCAAAATCATGTCGCGCGAGCAGCTCTCCCCCACCGACGCTTATCCGCTGATCCACCAGCAGGTGGTAGCACCGCTGCATAACAAGCTTTGCCGCCTGCTGGCGGCCTACACCGGCATCGACCCGCAATCGACCAAAATCGTGCTGCATACTCACGCGCTGATCGGCGAAGTGCTGTCGTTCCGCGTGGCGCGCGAAACCGTCCGCCGACAGGCTGGCTGGCAGCAGATCGGCGCCGCCGAAGCGGAACAAATCAGCGAGGTGCTGGCTGAACACATCGAACTTCTGGTTAATGGGCTGCGCCAACGCTATGGCGCGTAAATTCAGGCAGGGAGAATTATGAATAAGAAACGCAGTGCCTTCATTGTGGTGGTTATTGTGCTGATCGCCGCGGCCGCGTACGGAGTTTGGTATTACCAGCAGCATCGGGCCCAACCGCTGACGCTGTACGGTAACGTGGATATTCGTACGGTGAATTTGGGCTTCCGCGTCGATGGGCGCCTGGCGTCGCTGACGGTGGATGAAGGCGATACCCTTCAACCGGGGCAATTGCTCGGCAAACTGGACGATGCGCCCTACATCAACGCGCTACAGCAAGCGCAGGCTAACGTCGGCAGTGCCAAAGCCAAACTGGCGTTGCTGATGGCCGGTTACCGCGCCGAAGAGATTGCCCAGGTACGTTCGGAAATGGCGCAGCGCCTTTCCGCCTTCAGCTATGCCGACAGCTTCCTGAAACGTCAACAGGGACTGTGGGCGAAAAATGCCACCTCCGCCGACGCACTGGAAGATGCCCGCACCTCACGCAATCAGGCACAGGCCAACCTTCAGGCGTCGAAAGACAAACTGTCGCAGTACCTGAGCGGTAATCGTCCGCAGGAGATTGAAGAGGCCAAAGCCAACCTGGCGCAAAGCGAAGCCGCACTGGCGCAGGCACAGCTTAACCTGCACGACACCAGCCTGATTTCCCCCTCGGCCGGCACGGTGCTGACCCGCGCGGTCGAGCCGGGCACCATGCTCGGCGCCGGTGGCACGGTATTTACCCTGTCGCTAACCCGCCCGGTGTGGGTGCGCGCCTATGTCAATGAAACCAGCCTGGGCAAAGCAACGCCGGGCACCGAACTGGAAATTTATACCGACGGTCGGCCAGGCAAGCCCTATCACGGCAAAATCGGTTTTGTGTCACCTACCGCTGAGTTCACCCCGAAAAGCGTCGAAACCCCGGACCTGCGTACCGATCTGGTGTACCGGCTGCGGGTGATCGTCACCGACGCCGATGACGCACTGCGCCAGGGGATGCCGGTCACCGTTCGCTTTGCCCAACCTTGAGGGGGCGGTGATGGAACAGGTTATTGAGCTGGAAGCACTGGAAAAACGCTTTCCGTCATTGGAAAAACCGGCGGTTGCCAGCCTGACAACCCGGCTGACCAGCGGCGCCGTCACCGGGCTGGTTGGCCCGGACGGTGCCGGGAAAACCACCCTGCTGCGTATGCTGGCCGGGTTGCTGAAACCCAGCAGCGGCACGCTGCGCGTCGCCGGGTTGGATCCGATCGCCCAGGATCGTCAGTTGCACGCCATCCTCGGCTACATGCCGCAAAAGTTCGGCCTGTATGAAGATCTGACGGTGATGGAAAACCTGACGCTGTACGCCGATCTGCGCGGCGTCACCGGCGATCTCCGCAAGCAAACCTTCGATCGGCTGCTGACATTTACCGATCTCACCCGCTTTACCAGCCGGCTGGCGGGCAAACTTTCCGGCGGCATGAAACAGAAGCTCGGACTGGCCTGTACGCTGGTCGGGCAACCGCAGGTGCTGTTGCTGGATGAGCCCGGCGTCGGCGTCGATCCGATCTCACGTCGCGAACTGTGGCGCATGGTGCATGAACTGGCCAACGACGGCATGCTGATCCTGTGGAGCACCTCTTATCTGGATGAAGCCGAACAGTGCCGCGAAGTGCTGCTGCTCAACGAGGGCGAGTTGCTGTTCAGCGGCGCGCCGAAAGATCTTACCCAACGGATGGCCGGGCGCACGGTGCTGATCGCGCCGCCAGCCGGTAGCCACCGTGCCCTGCTGCAACGGGCGATCTGCCTGCCGACGGTCACCGACGGCGTGATCCAGGGCAAGTACCTGCGGCTGATCCTCAAGCAAGGCGAAGATCATCGGCAGGTCCTGCAAGCATTGGATCTGCCTGATGCCGAGCTGAGCGAAGCGGATCCTCGCTTTGAAGATGCGTTTATCGATCTGCTCGGCGGCGGGCCAAACAGCAAATCGGCGCTGGCGGAGATCATGCCGACCGTCGAGGGAGAAAGCACGGAAACGGTGATCGAAGCGCAAGGGCTGACCAAGAAATTCGGCGACTTTGCCGCCACCGATCACGTGGACTTCAAAGTACAGCGCGGTGAGATTTTCGGCCTGCTTGGCCCGAACGGTGCCGGTAAATCCACCACCTTTAAAATGATGTGCGGGTTGCTGGTGCCGACCGAAGGCAAGGCCCTGGTGCTGGGCATGGATCTGAAAACCAGCTCCGGCAAGGCACGCCAGCATTTGGGGTATATGGCGCAGAAATTCTCGCTGTACGGCAACCTGACGGTGGCGCAAAACCTGAAGTTCTTTTCCGGCGTTTATGGCCTGAGCGGCAAGGCGCAGCGCGATAAAATCAGTGAAATGTCCAGCGCCTTCAACTTTGGCCCGATCCTCAATCAGACGCCCGACTCCCTGCCGCTTGGCTTCAAACAGCGGCTGGCGCTGGCCTGTGCGCTCATGCACGAGCCGGATATTTTGTTTCTCGATGAACCGACCTCCGGCGTCGATCCACTGACCCGTCGCGAGTTCTGGCTGCATATTAACGGCATGGTAGATAAAGGCGTGACGGTGATGGTGACCACCCACTTTATGGACGAGGCAGAATACTGCGACCGCATCGGGCTGGTGTATCGCGGCAAGATCATCGCCGCCGGCACGCCGGACGATCTCAAACACCAGGTCGCCAGCAGCGATAATCCCAATCCTTCCATGGAACAGGCGTTTATCGAGCTGGTGCAGGGTTATGATCAGGAGGAGCAGCCATGAGCCCCAAAATAGCCATGAGCGAAAAAAACGCCGCCCGCGATGACAGTGGTTTTTCCTGGCGGCGGCTGCGCGCGCTGTGCCTGAAAGAGACACGGCAAATCCTGCGCGATCCGAGCAGCGGGCTGATCGCCTTTGTCATTCCATTGATGCTGCTGTTTATCTTCGGCTACGGCATCAACCTGGACTCCAGCAAGCTGCGGCTGGGCATTCTGATGGAACAGCAGAGCGAAGAAGCGCGTGACCTGGCCAATGCCTTTGCCGGTTCGCCCTATATCGAGCCGACCATCAGCGACAACCGCCAGCAATTGATCCAACTGATGCAGGCCGGGCGCATTCGTGGGCTGGTGGTGATCCCCAATGATTTTGCCCAACGCATGGCGCGACCGCACGACAGCGCACCGATACAAATTATTACCGACGGCAGCGAGCCGAACACCGCCAACTTTGTCCAGGGCTATACCCAGGGAGTGTGGCAAGTCTGGCAGCAACAGCGTGCCACCGATAATGGGCGTGAGGAAAAACCGTTAATCGATGTACAGATGCGCTATTGGTTTAACCCGGCGGCCATCAGTCGGCACTACATTATTCCCGGCGCCATCACCATTATCATGACGGTGATCGGCGCTATCCTCACCTCACTGGTGATCGCCCGTGAGTGGGAGCGCGGCACCATGGAGGCGCTGCTTTCCACCCAGGTAACGCGCACAGAGCTGCTGTTGTCGAAGCTGGTGCCCTACTATTTTCTCGGCATGATCGCCATGGTGCTATGTATGGCGGTGTCGGTATGGGTGCTCGGCGTGCCCTATCGCGGCTCGCTGCTGATTTTATTCGTCATCAGCAGCCTGTTCCTTGCCAGTACGCTCGGCATGGGGCTGCTGATTTCAACCATTACCCGCAACCAGTTCAACGCGGCAATGGTGGCGCTGAACGCGGCCTTTCTGCCTTCGATCATGCTGTCCGGCTTTATCTTCCAGATCGACAGCATGCCGGCCATCGTGCGCGCCGTGACCTACATCATTCCGGCACGCTATTTCGTCAGCACGCTGCAAACGCTGTTCCTGGCGGGCAACGTCGGTACGGTGTTGATGATTAACCTGCTGTTCCTGATCGCTTCAGCGGTGGTGTTTATCGGCCTGACGGCCTGGAAAACCCAGCGGCGGCTGGATTAAGGGGAATAAGATGTTTCATCGTCTCTGGACGTTAATCATAAAGGAAATGCAGTCGCTGCTGCGCGATCCGCAGACCCGTGCCATCCTGATTATGCCGGTTATCCTGCAGGTGCTGCTGTTCCCGTTCGCCGCCACGCTGGAGGTGACCAACGCCACCATCGCGGTCTATAGCGAAGACAGCGGTCATGCCTCGGTCGAGCTGACCCAGCGCTTCGCCAAAGCCAAGGCCTTCTCGCATGTGTTGCTGTTGCGCAGCCCGCAGGAAATACAAACCACCATCGATAACCAAAAGGCCCTGCTGCTGATCCGCTTCCCGGCCCAATTCTCGCGTGATATCGCCAACGGCAATACGGCCCCGCTGCAATTGTTGCTCGATGGGCGCAACTCCAACAGCGCGCAGATCGCCGCCAACTATGTTCAGCAAATTGTGCAGGACTATCAGAATGAACTGATCGGCGGTCGCGCCAAGCCGAACAACAGCGAGCTGGTGGTGCGCAACTGGTATAACCCGAATCTGGATTACAAATGGTTTGTAGTGCCTTCACTGATCGCCATGATCACCACCATTGGCGTGCTGATTGTTACTTCATTGTCGGTAGCACGAGAACGCGAACAGGGCACGCTGGAGCAGTTGCTGGTGTCGCCGTTGACCACCTGGCAGATTTTTATCGGTAAAGCAGTACCGGCGCTGATCGTCGCGACCTTCCAGGCCAGCATCGTGTTGCTGATTGGCATCTTTATCTATCAGATCCCGTTCGCCGGTTCGCTGCTGCTGTTCTACGGCACCATGCTGGTTTACGGGTTGTCTTTGGTGGGGTTCGGTCTGCTGATCTCGTCGCTGTGCGCCACCCAGCAACAGGCATTTATCGGCGTGTTCGTGTTTATGATGCCGGCGATCCTGCTTTCCGGCTATGTCTCACCGGTGGAGAACATGCCGGTGTGGCTGCAAAACCTCACCTGGGCCAATCCCATCCGCCACTTTACCGACATCACCAAACAGATCTACCTGAAGGACGCCAGTTTCAGCATCATCTGGCACAGCCTGTGGCCGCTGCTGGCGATCACCGCCACCACCGGCAGCGCCGCCTATGCCATGTTCCGCCGCAAAATTGCATAAAAAAAGGGCTCAGCATGCTGAGCCCCTACAAGTCATATTGATTCTTATCTGCGGTTGCCGAAAATGCGCAGTAACATCAGGAACAGGTTGATGAAATCAAGGTACAGCGTCAGCGCGCCGACGATGGCGTACTTGCGGAAGCTGTCTTTGTCATCGGCGTTCAACTGCTCGCCCATCGCTTTCAGTTTTTGGGTGTCATACGCCGTCAGGCCGACAAACACCACCACACCGATATAGGTAATCGCCCACATCAACGCAGTGCTTTTCAGCCAGATATTGACCAGCGAAGCCAGTACGATACCGATCAGCGCCATAAACAGCATGCTGCCGAAACCGCTCAAATCACGCTTGGTGGTATAACCGTACAGGCTCATAGCACCGAACATGCCGGCGGTCACCACAAAGGTACTGGCGATCGAGCTGTAGGTATAGGCGATGAAAATACTGGAAAGCGTCAACCCGGTTAGCGCCGAATAGAGCATAAACAGCGCGGTGGCTACCGTACCGTTCAGCCGGTTGACCATGCCGGAAATCACGAACACCAGCCCTAACTGCACGATAATCAGGCCGAAGAAGGTGATCTGGCTGGAGAAGATAAAGTTAAGGATCGCGGGCGTGTTGGCCGCATACCAGGACACAAACGCCGTCAACAGCATGCCACAGGTCATCCAGCCATAAACCTGCGCCATATAAGCCTGAATGCCGCTGTTGGCACGTTCGACGATTGAACCATTAGAGCGTGGATATCGGTCCATGACGGTTACCTTTTGCGTGTGGAACAAGATTTCAGACCCTCACAACGGCGGGGTCTACCTGCTATAAGCCTACCACAGAAAACCTAACCTGAAAGTTGCAAAGGTATTGATATATTTCTGCTGTTTACCGATTATTTAGCCGCTTTATGCCAGCGTTGTGCCGCCTGATGATCGCTGTCACGCGCATCGACCCAGCGGTCGCCCTGCCCAACTGCCTCGCGTTTCCAGAACGGTGCGCGGGTTTTAAGGTAGTCCATGATAAATTCGCTGGCCTCAAACGCCATGCTGCGGTGGGCGCTGGTCACGCCGACAAACACAATCTCATCACCAGGGAATAACTCACCGACGCGGTGGATCACCGTTGCACGCTGCAATGGCCAGCGGCTGCGTGCTTCATCCACGATCTCCGCCAGCGCTTTTTCGGTCATGCCTGGGTAGTGTTCCAGCGTCAGCGCACTGACGTTATCGCCCAGATTATGGTTACGCACCTTGCCGGTAAAGGTCACCACGGCACCATCGTCGTCGCACTGTGCCAGCCACTGGTATTCGTCGCCGACGTTGAACGGCGCTTCACCCACGCGGATACGGGTATTTTCCACCATTAACCTCCGGTTACCGGTGGAAAGAAAGCGACTTCGTCACCGGCGCGCAACGGATGCTCTGCCGCCACCAGCGACTGATTCACCGCGGTCAACAGCTTGCCGGACTCCAATGCCAACGCCCAACGATCGCCGCGTGCGGACAATGCCTTACGCAGCGCCTCAACCGTGGGGTAGTCCGCCGGCATTGACAGATCACCGGTGCCGACCAGTTCACGCACCTGCGCAAAAAACAGAATATTAATCATAGCTCCACCTTAAAATCACCGGATTTACCGCCGCTTTTCGCCAGCAGCCGCACCGGGCCGATCACCATGTCTTTCTGTACCGCCTTGCACATGTCGTAAATGGTCAATGCGGCCACCGACGCGGCGGTCAAGGCTTCCATTTCGACACCGGTCTTGCCGGTCAACCGGCAGCAGGTTTCAATCCGCACCCGGCTGTGTTCCGGCTGCGCCTCCAACTGCACTTCTACCTTGCTCAGCATCAGCGGGTGGCACAGTGGGATCAGCTCCCAGGTGCGTTTCGCCGCCTGAATACCGGCAATACGCGCCGTGGCGAACACATCACCCTTGTGGTGGCTGCCCTCGATGATCATCGCCAGCGTGGTCGGCAGCATTTCAACGAAGGCCTCGGCACGCGCCTCGCGTACCGTCTCTGCCTTGGCGGAAACGTCGACCATATGGGCTTCGCCCGCGGCATTAATGTGGGTTAGCTGCGTCATAGTTTTTATTTCTTCAGGTGTGGCAGAAAGTTACACGGGCGGTGGCGCGCGTCCAACTGCTCTTCAATAATGCGTTCCCAGCCGGTGCGACAGGCGCGGGTCGAACCCGGCATGGCAAAAATCACCGTCTGGTTGGCCATACCGGCCAGCGCACGCGACTGGATAGTGGCGGTGCCAATCTCTTCATAGGACACCATGCGGAACAGTTCACCGAACCCTTCAACTTCACGATCGAACAGCGGCAGCAGCGCTTCCGGAGTGTTGTCCCTGGCGGTAAAGCCGGTGCCGCCGGTGATCAGCACGGCCTGAACCTGTTCGTCAGCAATCCACGCGGAGACTCGCGCGCGGATTTGATAAATATCGTCTTTGACAATGGCGCGGTCCACCACCTGATGCCCGGCTTCAAGCGCGGCTTCCTGCAGATACTGGCCCGAGGTGTCTTCTGCTTCACCGCGACTGTCCGAAACGGTCAGAATGGCGATATGCGCCGGAATGAATTCGCTGCTGGCATGACTCATTGCTTGCTCCCGTGCAATTTAGAAAAATTTAGCCGCCGATAAACGACAGGTTCTGCGTGATGCCGCTGTTGCCCTGGTGCAGGAAATGAGTCTGCTTTTTGGTCCGCAGCCCGCCCTGAATGCGATCCTTCAATTCCTCAAGCTGGCCGTCATCCGCCAGCAGATCGCGCAGGCTAATGCCCTGCTCACCGAACAGGCACAGATGCAGATTACCGATGGCGGAAACCCGCAGCCGGTTGCAGCTGGCACAGAAATCTTTTTCATACGGCATGATTAAACCCACTTCGCCCTGGTAATCCGGGTGGCTGAACACCTGCGCCGGACCGTCACTGCGGCCGCGCGGCTGCAACTGCCAACCCTGCTGTTCCAGTTGCGAACGGATCACTTCGCCAGACACGTGGTGTTTGCGGAACAGATCGCCGCCCTCGCCGGTTTCCATCAGTTCGATAAAGCGCAGTTGGATCGGACGGTCTTTTATCCAGTGCAGGAAAGCGCCCAGCTGCTGGTGGTTAACGTCACGCATCAGCACCGCGTTGACCTTTACCTTGCTGAATCCAGCGGTAAAGGCGGCGTCGATGCCCTCCATCACCTGGCGGAATTTGTCCTGACCGGTAATGGCGTGAAATTGACGGGGGTCCAGACTGTCGACGCTAACGTTGATCGCCGTCAGCCCGGCATCACGCCAGGCCATGACGTCGCGAGCCAGACGATAACCATTGGTGGTCACGGCAAGTTGGCGAACGGCAGGGTTTTCACGCACGGCGGCGATGATCTCGGTAAAATCGCGACGCAGCGAAGGTTCACCGCCCGTCAGGCGCACCTTTTCGGTGCCCAGCTCGGCGAATGCGCGGCTGACACGGCGGATCTCATCCAGCGACAAGAAGGTTTTCGGACTGCCGTTAGGGCGATAGCCATCCGGCAGACAGTAGGTGCAACGAAAGTTACACACGTCGGTGATCGACAGGCGCAAGTAATAGAACTTGCGCTCATAAGCATCAATGAGTTGCGGCACCATAACACCTTCCAAAGTCGGGAGATGCGAGCGTTTCCGCCCTGCACCTTGGTGGCTGACTTCGCCACGGCCCAAGCGCCATATTGTTCACCAGAACAACGTAGGCCCAGAGGCTAGGAGTTTTGGTCTCAGTTCCCGCTGCCTGAGTAGCCGGAACGAAACCGTGGTTTTCATCAGAATTCTAGCGCTAAACAAAGGCGATAGCCAACGCCCAATTTCGCTATATAATTGTGTATACAGCGTTTTTAGGCGATTCCAAATCTGGTAAACCATGATAAACGCCCTTTACGCAGACGAATTGACCGGAATCACGCAAATCACACTCTTTTTCGCGTTTTTACGCCAAATCCGCTACTTTATGCGGGCAGTTAAGCCCCTTTGTAAGGAAATTTATGCGTAATCGTACCCTGGCCGATCTCGATCGGGTGGTGGCATTAGGTGGTGGTCATGGTCTTGGCCGCGTGATGTCTTCCCTGTCGTCTTTAGGATCCCGTTTAACCGGTATTGTCACCACCACCGACAACGGCGGTTCCACTGGCCGTATCCGCCGTTCAGAAGGCGGCATTGCCTGGGGCGATACCCGTAACTGCCTGAATCAGCTGATTACCGAACCGAGCGTAGCCTCCGCCATGTTCGAGTACCGCTTTAGCGGCAATGGAGAACTCTCGGGGCATAACCTCGGCAACCTGATGCTGAAGGCGTTGGATCACCTCAGTGTACGTCCACTGGAGGCGATCAATCTGGTACGCAGTTTGCTGAAGGTGGACGCGGCGTTGATCCCGATGTCCGAGCAACCGGTGGATCTGATGGCGCATGACCATGAAGGCAATCATGTTTACGGTGAAGTGAATGTCGATCAACTGACCGATATGCCGCAGGAACTGATGCTGTCACCGCACGTCCATGCTACGCGAGAGGCGCTGGACGCCATCGCACAGGCCGATGTGATCCTGATCGGGCCAGGCAGCTTCCTGACCAGCCTGATGCCACTGCTGCTGCTGGATGACCTTACACAGGCGTTACGTCGCAGCAGCGCCAATATGATTTATATCGGCAATCTGGGCCGCGAACTGAGCGTTGCGGCGGCTGCCCTGACGCTAAAGAACAAGCTGGAGCTGATGGAAGAGAAAATTGGCCGTCAGATGATCGACGCGTTGATTGTTGGCCCGGCGGTAGATACCCATGAAGTACAGGATCGGGTGGTGATTAAACAACCGCTGGAAGCGACGGATGTCCCTTACCGTCACGACCGTCAGTTGCTGCGTCAGGCGCTGGATCAGGCTTTGATCGAGTTGGGTGCCCGCGGCTAAAGCGTTACTCGCCGCCACGCAGCCATGGATTATCGCTGGCGGCCTTATCGACCATATCGATATAAAGATCTTCCACCTGCTTGCGTGCCCACGGCGTGCGGCGCAGAAACTTCAGGCTGGACTTGATGCTGGGATCGCTGCTGAAGCAGTTGATGCGAATGCGTTCGGCCAGCCCTGACCAGCCGTAGTTCTCCACCAGTTTATTCAAAAGTTGTTCCAGAGTGACGCCGTGCATCGGGTCTTTGGACTGGTGTTCGGTCATGGTCTGCGGCTCGTAGTAGTCAATTGGCCGCACACCATAATCAGCTTTGGCGGAGGCGACAAGGAGTTTATGTTTGGCAGCGCCGCACTCTGCGGCGTGCCAACCGGTCATGAAATAGCGATAAACTGCTCACGCAGCTGGTGGATCTCATCGCGCAAGCCCGCTGCCTGCTCGAACTCCAGGTTCTGGGCGTGGGTATACATCTGCGCTTCCAGCTCGCGGATTTTCTGATCCAGCGCTTTTGGCGTGAGGTGCTGGTACTGCGCGGCGTTTTCTGCCGCCTTGCCCTTACCTCGGCCCTTGCCACGGTTACCCGGTTTGCCCAACTGCAGAATATCGGAAATTTTCTTGTTCAGGCCCTGCGGAACAATGCCGTTTTCTTCG
Organism: Serratia sp. BW106; assembly: GCF_002607755.1. Taxonomy (NCBI): domain Bacteria; kingdom Pseudomonadati; phylum Pseudomonadota; class Gammaproteobacteria; order Enterobacterales; family Yersiniaceae; genus Serratia; species Serratia sp. BW106. The sequence goes on along the minus strand of NZ_MCGS01000041.1, from coordinate 96,179 downwards.
TTGAACATCTGCTGTTTGGCGCGGCGTCGTTCGGTCTCGCTAATCGCCCTGGCCATCGAGTCGGTAATTCTGTCACCGTAGAGGATCGCTTTACCGTTGAGGTTACGCGCCGCACGGCCGATGGTCTGGATTAACGAACGTTCGGAACGCAGGAAGCCTTCTTTATCCGCGTCCAGGATCGCCACCAGCGACACCTCAGGCATGTCCAACCCCTCACGCAACAGGTTGATGCCCACCAGCACGTCAAACTCGCCCAGGCGCAGGTCACGAATGATTTCGACCCGTTCCACAGTATCGATGTCCGAATGCAGATAGCGCACACGCTCGCCGTGCTCTTCCAGGTATTCGGTCAGGTCTTCTGCCATGCGTTTGGTCAGGGTGGTAACCAGCACCCGCTCGTTGACCGCCACCCGCTTGCGGATTTCGGAAAGCAGGTCATCCACCTGAGTGGTCACCGGCCGCACTTCTATTTGCGGATCCAGCAGCCCGGTAGGCCGCACCACCTGATCGATAATATCGTCGCCGGACTTCTCCAGCTCATATTTGCCCGGCGTGGCAGATACATAAATGGTCTGCGGCGCCAGCGCTTCGAACTCTTCAAAACGCATCGGGCGGTTGTCCAGCGCTGACGGCAGGCGGAAACCGTATTCCACCAGCGTTTCCTTGCGTGAACGGTCACCCTTGTACATGCCGCCGATTTGCGGAATGGTCACGTGAGATTCATCGACCACCAGCAGGCCATCCGCCGGTAAATAATCAAACAGCGTTGGCGGTGGCTCGCCTTCTCCACGCCCGGACAGGTAGCGCGAGTAGTTTTCAATGCCGGAGCAGTAACCCAATTCGTTCATCATCTCCAGATCAAACTGGGTACGTTGCGTCAGGCGCTGTTCTTCCAGCAGCTTGTTGTTGGCCAGCAACACCTTGCGCCGCTCGGCCAGATCCACCTTGATCTCTTCCATCGCCTGCAGGATCCGCTCACGCGGCGTCACGTAGTGCGACTTCGGGTAAATGGTAAAACGCTGGACCACCTGTTCGATCTGGCCGGTCAAAGGATCAAACAGCGAAAGCCGCTCGACTTCCTCATCAAACAGCTCGATGCGCAGCGCCAACTCGTCTGACTCCGCCGGGAAGATGTCGATCACCTCACCGCGCACGCGGAAGGTCGCGCGCTGGAAGGCCTGATCATTGCGGGCATATTGCAGTTCCGCCAAACGACGCAGGATCGAACGCTGATCGATGATCATACCTTTGGTCAGGTGCAGCATCATTTTCAGATAGAGATCGGGATCGCCCAGACCGTAGATCGCCGACACCGACGCCACCACGATCACATCGCGGCGTTCCAGCAGCGCTTTAGTCGCGGAAAGGCGCATCTGCTCGATGTGTTCGTTCACCGAAGCGTCTTTTTCAATAAAGGTGTCGGAACTGGGGACGTAGGCTTCCGGCTGATAGTAGTCGTAGTAAGAAACAAAATACTCGACCGCATTCTCGGGAAAGAACTCTTTCATCTCGCCGTACAGCTGCGCCGCCAGCGTTTTGTTAGGTGCCAGCACCATGGTCGGCCGGTTAAGATCGGCGATCACATTGGCGACGGTAAATGTCTTGCCCGAACCGGTAACGCCCAGCAGCGTCTGGTGGGCCAGACCGTTTTCCAGGCCCTCTTCCAGCTTGCTGATGGCTTGTGGCTGATCGCCGGCCGGTTTGAAATCGGAATGCAGTTTGAAAACTTTACTCATATACCCTTCGTCTTTCAAATTGCCGCGTTGCTACCGGCTGTCGTAGTGAGCGGGCGCAGCATGCAGCGCCCCTACCTGGAGATGTGCGCGCTCAGGCGGCCATAGAGCTAATGCTCGATGAATGGCCTCTAATTATGGAAAGCCCCGGCGATTTTCGCCAGTCACTATGATACTGGATATAAAACCAGCTTCAAGCGATTCGTTGCTTCAGCGTGCGCCAAACCAAGCCGAATGCACCGTCAGGGTTACAGCCGCGTGACATTTTTATTGTCAATAACAGATTTATCCCCAAAATCCGTCACGAATTAACTTATTGATAGCACTGCGGCCAAAAATCATACATAGAGACTTCATCAATACATTAGCCGCTTGATTTTAGTTAATTTATTGATAATTAATGATTTTATAAAAAAGACGAGATTGCGGACAAAGCGAACAGAACCCGCGTCCGCTCTCGCTTTAAACCGGTTTTCTAAATCTAATGCACAAGGTTATCCACAGGAATAGTGGATAACTCTCACCGCCCCGCCCCGGCCGGGAGTTGCAGAAAGAACGCTTTTTGCCGTTTCTGTTCGCCAAGAGGGCTTTTTTAGTTATTTTTTCACAATAATATCGCTTTTGTTATGCCGATTAATGCTAAAAAGGCCCATTGCCAAAAACGGATTTATCTCATTGTTGCCATCATCTGTTGCATCTTGCTACAACCGGCGAAATAGTTTGCACCATAACTTTTCTTCGCAGCACTGGAAGAGTGCAAAAATCGTCCGGGTTAACTTTCCCCCTTATTTTCACTCGGCCCGCCAGGCCCGTCCTGTCCCGGAAAACCGTTAACAAGACAATAACAATCCCCTTTTTTAACGGTTTAATAAAGTTGGCCCAGGGGTTGCATTACCCTTTTACGCCAAAAGCTCGGTCGGGATAAATATCCGGTCTGTAATGGCAGAATTATCCGCCATCAGTTAAGGGCCATACAGATGTAAAACGCCTGACATTTGCCGGATAAAGACGAGATGGCGCTAGAAAACTCACAGTAACGACCATTTTCACCTAAGTACCACAGGTTTTAGCTGAACCTAAACTACCTCGTTAAAGGTAGTCATTCAGCATTTTGTTCTGGACATTACGACACTCGGGAAAGAAACCGCTAATGCGGAAACTGCAGTAAGGAGTGGATAACACAGGGAAGTAGAGGTTCGATTGCCGTACCTGCACCGGTCGCTATTGGGCGCCGCCAGGTGAGATCGATGCGGTTTGTTAAATAAAACCGCGTTACGCCAGCGCCCCGACGGGCGTACATCCACGAGTGGAATACGGGTCTTTGAGGAGAATGCCGGATGTTGAGTTTAAGGTCAGTGAATCAGTTTTACGGGCAAACCCATACCCTGTGGGACATCAATCTGGAGCTGCCACGCGGCCAGTGCACGGTGCTTATCGGCCGTAACGGCGTGGGCAAAACCACGCTGGTGAACTGCATTATGGGCCATTTGCCGGTAGTCAGTGGCAGCATGACCTGGCAGTTGGCGGACGAACCACCGCAAAGCCTGCTCCAGCAGCCAGTGGAAAGCCGCACGGCCCTGGGGATCAGCTACGTGCCGCAAGGGCGACAAATCTTTTCGCAACTCAGCGTGGAGGAAAACTTACAGGTAGCACTAATGGCCGGTCGCGACAGGACTCGCCGCATTCCCCCCTTGATTTACAGCCTGTTCCCCAATCTGCGGGAAATGCGCAGCCGCCGGGCCGGCGATTTAGGCGACGGTGAACAGCAGCAACTGGCGATTGGTCGCGCCCTGGTACTGGAGCCGGAATTGCTGATCCTCGATGAGCCCACCAACGGCGTGCAGCCCACCATCGCTGCCGATATCGGCAACGTGATCCGCAAACTTAACCGCGAGCTGGGCATGACTATCCTGCTGGTGGAGCACAAGCTGCCGTTTGTCCGTCGCGTGGCGGACCGTTTCTGCCTGATGGATCAGGGGCGCAGCGTAGCCGATGGCACGCTGGAACAGTTGGACGAGGAGTTGATTAATGCCTATCTGGCAGTGTGACTGGCAGGGGTGCAAAGTATTGCACCCCGCTCTCATGGCTTATCTCATACCAACGCCTTGAGCACCGTACCACTCATTGCTCATTGTGTTGTATCAGCGAAGACAGAGCTCCGTTTGTTGGAAATGACCAAATGCTCCCTCCATATTCAACGGGTTTTCACATCCGATTAACTTGAATTGAGGGTTAGATAATGGCCGATAACAATGCAGGATTTATTCAATATAGCGATCTGCTCGATAAAACCTGGACCTTGAAAGAGCGACTCGACGTAGCAGGCATTTATGTCAAATCACGCGATGAGCTGATCAAGGCTCAAACCTTCATCAGGGACACATTAAAAAGACCGGCTATTGTAAAGTTCACCGCCCCCTTTGAGGTGTGGACCGCCCCCAAGACCGATATCGATGTCGGCTTCGTTTATATCGACGGCAACGGTGTAAAGATCACCACCAATATCCCCAACGGGACTGAAAACGACCACAACTACTTCCTGCGCTGCTATACCACTACCGCGGCCTTGGATATCAACATCCCTATTCGACCAGCACCTATTTTGAAAGACTTCACCGTCAGAGGAATTGGCTCTACAGTTAAAACATCAAGTACTGAGACTGAGACTGAGACTGAGACTGAGACTAAGTATAACTATATTGATGGTATTCGCTTCTATTCGCCTGAAGGCCCTTTGGGTAATTTTTCCGTTAATAATGTTTATATTTCCGGTTTTTATTACGGCATGTATTTTGGCACCAACGCGTATATTGGGCATCACTATGCCTGTGAGATCATCCGCTGCTTTGAATGCTTGCATATGCCGCAAGCGAAAAAACCCACGAATGTGCAACCGACTCAAACCGGTGATGAAAATCCCACCGCTCAGAACTTTGGCGAAGGGATAAACTTCTTCGGTGGTACCATCGGTAACTCTAAGGGGTTAGCTATCGGCAATCAGAACCCAAACGGCGCATTTCGTTTCTTCGGCACATCAATAGACTATGCGGGTGCGATTGCGAAAGTCGAGGCCGGAAGCATTGAGTTCCATGGCTGTCATATCGAGTTCAGTAATAAAACTAACCCGGTCAATGATATCCCCTTCCGCTGTAGCGCCAACCAGAATGCGTCATTACTTATTCAGGGTGGGGAAATCATTGCTCTGAATGGGCTTGCGTCTCAAGACTACTGTTTTTACGCCGAGGCTGGTAGCAGCGGAATTATCGTAGACAACGTTAAGTTCTATGGAGTAAGAACCGCGACCGGCCGTTATTTTGGTGGTACCGGTGACTTTGTGATTAAAAATAGCCGGCTCGATGGCGGTGGTGGAGGCAAAGGCATTCAAACTTTGACCACCGCTAATAATAACAAGCTCAAAGACGGTAATTTCTCATTTACTACCAAGCCGATAGGTTGGGAAGTTTCCGGTGGCAACGTCAGCAATCCCTTCACCTCGGACGTCATTACCCTCACCATTGAATCCGGTGCGGGCGTTAACGGCAGCAATGCGCTAAAAGTGACCAAACTGGGGAATACCAACTCTAGTGCCGGTGTGCGGGTAGTGGTTCCGGTATCGCAATATGAACAATTGGGCGCTTGTTTTAACCTGAAAACGCTGAATGGCGGCTCCGGCAATTTATTCGCCACGTTGAGCTATGCCTGTATTCAGGAGGTGGAAAGCAACGGCGTATCGATCATCGCTAAATCAGATGTGGCCGCCTGGGATGGGACTCTCAATGCCAGTGATTATGCCGAGTTTAAGGAATACCGTTTTAACGCCAACCGACGAAAAGTGCCGGTTTGGGCAACCCATGTCATCTTGTCTTTCAATTTGTATGCTTTAGCGAAAAATGGGGTGCTTTACTTCGATAATGCCTGCATCACCGCCATGTAAAACGGTAAGTCAGCTTTCCTCCGTCCACGGTGGATCCGTGGACGGAAGGCTTAACGCTCAATGGGATAAAACGCTCAAATCCAGATAGTGCCCCAAAGCCTGCCGTTCGGGTTCGGCCAGATGGGGGATCTCTCCCAGCAATGGCGCTGGCAGCATACGGCGCAGCGTGGTCAGATATTCCTGATGGCGACGGCCCGGCGCACTGACGTCGTTGGCGACCCAGCCTACCAACGACAACCCCGCCTGTTGGATCGCCTGCGCGGTCAGCAGCGCATGGTTAATACACCCCAGCTTGATGCCCACCACCAAAATCACCGGCAGTTGCTCCTGCTGCACCCAATCGGCAAAGGTATGCTGCTCAGAAAGGGGCGTAAACCAGCCCCCGGCCCCCTCGATCAACACCCAGTCGGCACGTTGCTCCAAATGGCGTAACCCGGCGGAAAGCTGCACCAGTTCGATTGGCCTCCCTTCGTCGGCGCTGACAATGTGCGGTGAGGTCGGTTCGGCGAAAACGTAAGGGTTTACTTGCTGGTAGTTCAGCGCCACCGCGCTGTTCGCCTGCAACGCCAGCGCGTCACCGTTACGCAGCCCCTCGGCGGTCATCTCACTGCCGGAAGCCACCGGTTTGTAACCGGCGGTGCGGTAACCCGCCAGATTAGCGGCCTGCAACAAGGCACTGCTGGCCACGGTTTTGCCCACTTCGGTATCGGTGCCGGTGACAAACCAACGCTTAATCACGATAAATCACTCCATAAACCAGATGATAACTGAGTGGGAACTGCCCGCGATCGCAGGGATAGGCCGCCTGTAAAGCGGCGAGCCGCCGACGGGATAGCAGCCCTGCCTCGCGCCCCTGATGCAAATGGGTCGCGCCGATCCCCTTGAGCGATCGCATCAACGCCATCACGTCCGGGTAATTCAGGGTTTGCCACTCCGCCTCCAGACCGTGACGGTAACCGGCGCAGGCGGCGCCAATTTGTTCCAGTGGCAGAAAATCGTTCACATGGCGTTCGCCGTCTACCTGCTGCCAGGCATCGCCCAGTTCGCCCAGCGATCCTTCCGCCAGGGTAGAAAACAGGATCACACCGCCGGGCCGGGTGACCCGGTAGAGCTCCGCCAGTGCCCGTGGTAAATCACTGCACCATTGCACCACCAGACTGCTGAAACAGATATCCACGGCAGCGTCGGGTAAGGGGATATTTTCGATATCCCCCAGCAGGTAATGATCTGCCGCCTGTTGCTGGCGGGCGAAGGCCAGCATGCCCGGTGCCAGATCGAGCGCCGTGACCTGCTTACCGAGTTCGCGCCAGCGACGGCTAAAGTGGCCAGTGCCACAGCCTGCATCAAGCAGTTGTTCGCCACTGTGTGCCAGCCCGATCCCCAGCAAGCGCTCACCAACATCACGTTGCAGCACCGCTGCCGCGTCATAGCTGCCTGCCGCCCGGCTGAAGGCCGAGGCTACCGCTTGCTTATTGACCGATTCAAACGCTGACGTCATGCAATACCTCCAGCAGACGATCGATATCCTGCGGCTGATGCGCCGCCGTCAGGGTAATACGCAGACGCGCCCCGCCCGGTGGCACCGTTGGCGGACGAATAGCGCTCACCCACAGCCCCTGTTCGCGCAGACTTTGCGCCAGATCGAGCGCTCGCTGGTTATCCCCCACCAGCAAAGGCTGTATGGCGGTAACCGACTCCGTCAGGCTGAGCGACAACTGGGCTGCCCCCTGGCGGAAACGCTGAATATTATCCTGCAGCCGGGCACGCAATTCGTCGCCCTGTTGAATGCAATGCAACGCCGCCTGCAATGCGCAAGCCTGCGCCGGTGGCATCGCGGTGCTGTAAATCAGATGGCGGGCAAACTGCAGCAGATATTCGGCCGTGGACTCATCACACAGCACCGCCGCACCGCTGAGGCCAAAGGCTTTGCCAAAGGTGGCCACCAGCAGTTCGGGCCGGACGCCCTGCTGCCAGCAACTGCCGCGTCCCTGTTCGCCATGAACGCCGATACCGTGCGCGTCATCAACCATCAGCCAGGCACCGGCCTCGCGGGTCAAACGATGCAGTTCCGCCAGCGGCGCGCTGTCGCCGTCCATGCTGAAGACCCCTTCGGTCACCGCCAACATCTGGCCAGTGCAGGGTTTTGCCAACAGGCCAGCCAGCGACTGCGGCTGATTATGGCGAAAACGACGTAACTGAGCCGGAGAGTGGGCGGCGGCCTCCAGCAAAGAGGCATGGCTAAGCCGGTCGGCTAAAATGCGATCCTCTGCCTGCATCAGGGCTGCCAGCAGCGCCTGATTGGCGGCATAGCCGGAAATAAACAGCAGCGCACGCGGGTAACCCAGCCAGTCCGCCAGTTGCTGCTCCAGCACCTGATGTGCGCTACAAAAGCCGGTAACGTGGCCAGAGCCACCACTGCCGACACCATACTGCTGCGCGCCCTGCTGCCAGGCGGCGATCACCCGCGCATCCTGGCTCAGGCCCAGGTAGTCATTGCCAGAGAAATTCAGGTAATGCTCGTTGTTAAGCTGGATATGGCGGCCATTGCCGCCCTGATTCACCTGGCGACGGCGATAAGCGGCGCTCTGCTGCCGCTCCTCCAGCGCCTGTTCAATGCGTTGTTGCCAGCTCATTACAGTGCCGCGTTGTAAAACTCAGCGGTATCGGCCTGCATCAGCTGTGCAGCCAGCGCCTGTTGCTGCTGATTGTCGCCGTGCTCGGTTTCGGTCTGCTGCGGGTTCAGGCCCAGTTTGCGGAACAGTTGCAGGTCTTTGTCCTCTTCCGGGTTTGGCGTCGTCAGCAGCTTGCAGCCATAGAAGATGGAGTTGGCACCGGCCATAAAACACATCGCCTGCGTTTGCTCGTTCATCTGTTCACGACCGGCAGAAAGACGCACGTAAGAAGCCGGCATCATGATGCGCGCCACCGCAATGGTGCGGATGAAATCAAACGGGTCAACGTCTTCGTTATCCGCCAGCGGTGTCCCCTTGACCTTCACCAGCATGTTGATCGGCACGCTCTCCGGCGGCGTCGGCAAATTAGCCAACTGCACCAGCAGCCCCGCGCGGTCACGCACCGTTTCACCCAGCCCGACAATGCCGCCGGAACAGACTTTAATGCCCGCGCCGCGCACCTTGCCCAGGGTGTCCAGACGTTCCTGATAGCTGCGGGTGGTGATGATGTTGCCGTAGAATTCCGGCGAGGTGTCCAGGTTATGGTTGTAGTAATCCAGCCCGGCATCCGCCAGCCGTTCCGCCTGCGTACCGTCCAGCGTGCCCAGCGTCATGCAGGTTTCCATGCCCATCGCCTTCACCCCTTGCACCATCTGCTGCAGGTAAGGCATATCGCGCTCGTGCGGGTTTTTCCACGCCGCTCCCATACAGAAACGGGTCGATCCATTCGCCTTGGCCTTACGCGCCGATTCCAGCACCTGCTCCACCTGCATCAGCCGCTCCGACTCCAGGCCGGTTTTGTAGCGCGAACTTTGCGGACAGTACTTGCAGTCTTCCGGACAGGCGCCAGTCTTGATTGATAACAGCGTGCTCACCTGCACCTGGCGCGGGTCAAAGTGCTGGCGATGAACCGTCTGGGCTTCAAACAACAGTTCAAGCAGGGGTTTATCAAACAGGGTCTGGGCAAGACCCACTGTCCAGTGAATGCGATCGGCCATCACGGCGTCTCCAAAAATGAAAAAAGTGTCGTCAGTTTAGATATTGTGGATATACTGTCAACCATTACGAACATCATTTGGTTTACAAGTATGTCTGTCACTGCCTCCGACCTTGAATTCGACCAGCGCCATATCTGGCACCCTTACACTTCAATGAGTCACCCACTGCCCTGTTACCCGGTAGAGGCCGCCAGCGGCGTTGAACTGCAGTTGGCCGATGGCCGACGCCTGGTTGACGGTATGTCGTCCTGGTGGGCAGCCATTCACGGCTATAACCACCCGCAGCTGAACCTGGCTGCCACGCAACAGCTGGAAAAAATGTCGCACGTAATGTTCGGCGGCATTACCCATCCTGCGGCTATTGCCCTGTGCCGCAGCCTGGTGGCCATGACGCCGGAAGCATTGCAATGCGTGTTCCTGGCGGATTCCGGCTCGGTGGCGGTGGAGGTGTCGCTGAAGATGGCGCTGCAATACTGGCAGGCGCGCGGGGAACGGCGGCAACGCATTTTGACCCTGCGTCACGGCTATCATGGCGATACCTTCGGTGCGATGTCGGTGTGCGATCCGGACAACTCAATGCACAGCCTGTATCAGGGTTATCTGGCACCACACCTGTTCGCTACCGCGCCGCAGTGCGGTTTCGATCAGGTCTGGGATGAAAATGATATCGCGCCGTTTGCCGCCCTGCTGGAACAGCATGCCGGGGAAGTGGCGGCAGTGATCCTCGAACCGGTGGTTCAGGGTGCCGGTGGCATGCGTATTTACCATCCGACCTATCTCAAGCGGGTGCGTGAGCTGTGTGACCGCCATCAGGTGCTGTTGATTGCCGACGAAATAGCCACCGGCTTCGGCCGCACCGGCAAGCTGTTCGCCTGTGAACATGCTGACGTGGTGCCGGATATCCTGTGCCTGGGCAAGGCGCTGACCGGCGGCTATATGACGCTGTCCGCCACCCTGACCACCCGTCACGTGGCGGAGACCATCAGCAACGGCGCTGCGGGCTGCTTTATGCACGGGCCTACCTTTATGGGCAACCCGCTGGCCTGCGCAGTGGCCAACGCCAGCCTGTCACTGTTGGCAGAAAACCGCTGGCAGCAGCAGGTCGCCGCTATCGAAAGCCAATTGAAACAGCAGTTATTGCCGCTGAAGGCGCTGCCAAAAGTGGCGGATGTGCGGGTGCTGGGGGCGATTGGCGTGGTGGAAATGCGAGAATCTGTCGACGTGGCGCAGCTACAGCGTGGCTTTGTCGAGCGTGGCGTGTGGATCCGGCCCTTCGGCAAACTGATTTATTTAATGCCGCCGTACATCATTGAACCTGAACAGCTCAGCCGCTTGACCGACGCAGTGACGGCCGCGGTACAGTAATCGATCACCAATGCTGGTCCAGATAACGGGCCAGCAACACCAGACACCCCACCCACAGCAGAATAATCATCACCGCGGCCATACGGCCGGTAGGATTATCGATGCGCCGCTGCGCTTTCTCCCGAAACTCCGCCATCAGCGGTTTGGGGATCAGCCACACTGCCAGCATGATGCCCAGCGGCACGATGATCACATCATCCAGGTAGCCCAGCACCGGGATAAAGTCCGGGATCAGATCTATCGGTGATACTGCGTAGCCCGCGACCAGCAGAGCGACCAATTTGGCATACCAGGGCGTCCGCCGGTCACGGGCTGCCAGCCAGAGTGCATAAATGTCGCGCTTGATGCCCTTGGCCCAGCGGCGCAGCCAGCCAAACCACGGCGTGCGTTTTTTTAATGAAATCATGGTTACTTTATATCGAGCTGTGAATGATTGATTTCGCGAATGTAGCCCCGCGGTTAATTATGGTAACCCATAGGTGAGGCGACTGGCGAGGTACAATGCTGCTTGTGTTGTTCCGGCAAAACAGTCTAGCTTAAGGCTCTGCTTTTACCGACAACAGGGAGTCACCATGACTTTTCGTTTGTACAGCAATGAGTTGCAAGACGGCGCAAAAATGCCGGAACGTCAGGTGTTTAACGGCATGGGCTATCACGGCGATAACCTGTCGCCACACCTCGCCTGGGATGGCGTACCGGAGGGCACTAAAAGCTTCGTGATTTCGGTTTACGATCCCGATGCCCCAACCGGCTCCGGCTGGTGGCACTGGGTGGTAGCCAATATTCCGGCGGCAACGCGCGAACTGCCCGCTGGCGCCGGCTCCGATAAAGGGGGTTTACCGGCCGGTGCTATCCAGACCCGTACCGATTTTGGTTCCGCCGGTTACGGCGGCGCTGCCCCACCGCAGGGCGAAAGTCACCACTATCATTTCACAGTGCATGCGCTGGACGTGGAAAGCATCGAGGTGGATGAAGGCTCCAGCGGCGCGCTGGTCGGTTTTAACGTGCACTTCCATAGCCTCGGCAGTGCCAAGCTGACGGTGAAGTACAGCTGATTTTTGGCAAATAAAGGGGCGAATGTATTCGCCCCCTACAATTTACTTCGCTAACACGCTTACCCACATCGGCCCTTTCCCTACTGGGTAACGCGCCAGCGTGGTCAGCTTGCCGCTGGCCTGATCAATCTCGTATACCCCGATATGATCGGACTTCTGGCCGGACGAAATCACGAAGCGACCGCTGTGGTCGATATTGAAGCCGCGCGGCTGCTCTTCGGTCGGATGGTAGCCGACCACTGACAGGCTGCTGCCGTCCTCGGACACGCTGAAAATAGTCAGGATGCTGGCGGTGCGGTCACTGGTGTACAGGAAACGGCCGTTCGGCGTGATGTGGATATCCGCCGCCCAGCGGGTACCGGTGAAATCGGCCGGCATGATGTCCAGCGTTTGCACCAGGGTATATTTACCGCCGTTTTCGCTGATGGCTAACACGTCTACCGTGCCATCCAGCTCGTTCACGCAGTAAGCATATTTGTCGTTATGGTGGAATGCCATATGACGCGGACCGGCACCAGTAGCGGTCGCCACGGCTTCCTGGCTGTGTGGCGTCAGTTCGCCTTGCAAGTCCAGATTAAACAGGCGGATGCGATCTTCTTTCAGGCAAGGCACCAGCAACAGCTGATTGGTCGGGTCGATATTGGCCGAGTGCGGCGCGGTCAAGCCGTCGATCTGCTGGATAGGCGCGACCACTACGCCATCATGGCCGATCGGGCTGACGCTGGCGCAGTTGCCGCTGTAAGAAGCGGAGAACAGATAACGCCCCTGCAAATCGGTAGAAATATGGGTTGGGCTGCCTGGCAGCGGCGCCATACCGGCCTGTTGCAGTGTGCCATCCGCCTCAATGCGGTAGCTGACAATGCCGAAAGCCGGACGCACACCGACGTACAGATGCGTTCTGTCCGGGTGGATCGCCATCGGTTGGACCTGGCCCGGCGCTTCAACGCTCTGCAGCAGTGTTAACGCCCCCGTGTCGCTTAACTGCCACACGTGAATTTGCTGGCTTTCCGGGCTGGCGACATAAACGATTTGCTTCATGAATTCTCCTTGAATAGGGTAAAAGAGAAACCGGTTTCAGGTTTTTCGGTTTCCCCTAGCTTACCTCACCACTGTGACATAACAACCCCGCGATGCAGATGAAATCTGTGCGGTTTTATCCGTTGCTTATCCGGTGTACCATCGGTTTAATTTTGTTGCTAACTATAATGAGATCCCTATGAGCTACCGCGTCATTGCCCTCGATTTGGATGGCACCTTGCTGGACAACCAAAAACGCATTTTACCGCAGTCGCTGGCTGCCCTGGCCCAGGCACGCGCCGCCGGTATCAAAGTGGTGGTGGTCACCGGTCGCCATCATGTGGCGATCCACCCGTTCTATCAGGCGCTGGAGATAGATACCCCGGCAATCTGCTGTAACGGCACCTATCTGTATGACTTCCAGCAGAAGAAAGTGCTGGCCGCCGATCCGCTGGAAAAAGATCAGGCCAAGCTGGTGCTGCAGATGCTGAAACAAAGCGACATTCATGGCCTGATGTACGTAGACGACGCCATGCTGTATCAGGATGCGAGCGGCCACGTCACCCGTTCATTGGCCTGGGCAGAAACCCTGCCGCCGGCACAGCGCCCAACCTTGCTGCAGGTCAACAGCCTGGTTCAGGCCGCCGACGAAGCGAAGTCGATCTGGAAGTTCGCCACCTCGCACGCCGATATCCCCGCGCTGCGCAGCTTCGCCGAAACGGTGGAAAAGGAACTCGGACTGGCCTGTGAATGGTCGTGGCACGATCAGGTCGACATCGCCAAAGGCGGCAACAGCAAAGGGAAACGCCTGCAACAATGGGTGGAGTCTCAGGGCTTGAGTATGGATCAGGTGGTGGCCTTCGGGGATAACTACAACGATCTCAGCATGCTGGAAGCGGTAGGTCTGGGTGTAGCGATGGGCAACGCCGATGACGCCATCAAACAACGCGCCGATTTGGTGATCGCCGATCACCTGCAGCCAGGCATTGCCGAGGTGATCCGCACCCGCGTGCTGGGCCAGTAATACTATTGCCCTCCCCCGCTGGGAGGGCGCTATTCAACGCGCCTCGCGGCTGATCGACACGCTTTTGACCTGCGCATACAACCACTGCCCCGGTCGGATCGCCAGTTCGTCACGCGCCCACGGCGTAATACGCGCCCAGAGTATGCTTTCTCCCACCGCCAGTTTCACCTCTACCTGCCCGTCAACCTCCAGACACTCGCTCACCTTGGCCGGCAAAACGTTACGGATACTGCTGTTGACCGGCGGTTGTAATATCAGCGAGACATCGGCGGCGTTGATGCGGATACGCAGTTGGGCGCCCAGTGGAGCATCGACACCGCTGACCCACAGCCGTTGGTCACCCAACGCCAACGCCGTCATCGCATAGTGCGTATGGTGTTCAATCACGCTGACACGTAACACGCTGCTCTGATCCTCACGCTGCAACCAGGGCCGCAGCGCACTACTGGCCCACACTTCTTCCAGCCCACCGAAGGCCCGCACCTGGCCGTTATCCAGCACCATAACCTGCTCCGCCAGGCGCAGGATTTCATCCATGCTGTGGCTGACGTAGAGGATCGGCGTATTGACGTCCTGTGCCAGCCGCTCCAGGTAGGGCAACAGCTCGCGCTTGCGCGGCAAGTCCAGCGACGCCAGAGGTTCGTCCATCAACAACAGTTCCGGCGCGGTCAACAAGGCACGGCCAATCGCCACCCGCTGTTTCTCACCGCCAGACAGCGTCAACGGCAGGCGATTAAGCAACGGGCCGATACCCAGCAGTTCAACAATATTGTCGAATTGGGCTCGCATGCCAGCCGCCATGCCGTACTGCAGGTTGCCTCGCACCCGATAATGCGGGAACAGGCGCGCATCCTGAAACACATAACCAATACGACGTTTTTCCGGCGGCAAGCACAGGCCGCGATCGGTATCCACCAGCGTACGGCCGTTGAGGACAATTCGGCCCTGTTGCAAGCGCGTCAGGCCGCCGATAGCGTTGATTAATGAGGTTTTACCGGCCCCGGACAGACCAAAGATAGCGGTGATGCCCTGAGCGGGCAGATCGGCGCACACCTTAAGGTTAAGGTCGCCAAGGCGTTGGCTAAAATCCAGCTCCAGCATTTACACGCCCATCCGTTTACGGCCCCAGCGGGCCAGCCACTCGGAAACCATCAGTGAAACCAGAGACAGCACAATGGCAATCACGCACAGGCGCGCTGCGGCGGCTTCTGCCCCCGGCGTTTCAATCAGGGTATACATCGCCAGCGGGATGGTACGCGTCTCGCCAGGGATATTGGAAACAAAGGTAATGGTGGCACCGAACTCGCCCAATGAACGGGCAAAGGCCAGCACCACACCGACAATCACACCGGGTAACGACAGCGGCAGCGTGATGGTGAAAAACACCCGCCACGGGTTGGCACCCAGCGTACGGGCGGCCTGCTCCAGACGGGTATCTACCGCCTCCAGCGCCAGCCGGATGGCACGAACCATCAGCGGGAACGCCACCACTGCGGAAGCCAATGCCGCACCGCGCCAGCTAAAACTGAAGCTGAAACCGAACCAGTCATACAGCCATTCGCCGATCACGCCGCGCCGCCCCATGGCGATCAGCAATATATAGCCGACCACCACCGGCGGCAGTACCAGCGGCAGGTGAATAATGCTGTCCAGCAGCGACTTGCCGGGGAAGCGGCAGCGCACCAACACCCAGGCCATCAGAATGCCAAAGGGTAAGCTGCACACCACCGCCAGGGCGGACACTTTCAGGCTCAGCTCAACCGCCTGCCACTCGTACTCACTCAAAATCATTTACGGGGGGAGAATCCATACTGTTTGAAAATGGCAGCCGCTTCCGGGCTCTTCAGGTAGCTGTAGAACGCGCTGACGGCCGGTGTTTGATGACCTTTCACAATGGCCATCGGGTATTCAACCGGTTTGTGACTGTCTTCCGGGAAGATCGCCACCACGCTGACTTTATCACTGGCTACCGCGTCCGAGCCATAAACAATGCCCAGCGGAGCTTCACCACGTTCCACCAGCGCCATCGCGCTGCGTACGTTGTTGGCCCGCGCCAATTTTGGTTCCAGTGCAGTCCAGGCACCCAGGTTTTGCAGCGCTTCCTTGGCATAAATACCGGCCGGTACGTGGTCCGGATCGCCTACCGACAGACGGCCGCCATTCAGCAATTTCGCCCAGTCGGTCTGCTTATCGAGCGTGATTTTAGCCAGTTTGGCATCTTTGGCCGCGATCAGCACCAGCTCGTTACCCAGCAAGGTATAGCGGGTGTCTTTGACTATCTGCTGTTTGTCGATGGCATAATCCATCCACTGTTGATCGGCGGAGATAAACAGATCGGCCGGAGCACCCTGCTCAATCTGGCGTGCCAGCGTAGAAGAGGAGGCGAAGGAAGAAACCACCTGAACATCCTTGCCTTTCTGATACTGGGTCGCGATGTCCTGCAACGCGTTAGTCAGCGACGCCGCCGCAAAAACGGTGACTTTCTCTGCCGCAGAAGCCTGCATGATCATACCGGACGCCAATACAATACCGCCGACCCACTTGGTCCATTGCTGTTTCATTGTTTTCTCCGCAAGTTAACGTGCATTATCATTCTTCGTTATATAAAAAATAATATAACGTCACGCAGAAGCTTGTCATGCGGTTTATCGGCACAGTGGGAGATAACTTGAGAAACACCCGCCGAACGACGCCGGCGGGTATAGAGAAGGGGTGGTACTAGGTGCGGTTCTCTTTAGAATGACCCACTTTGGAGAAGACGTTGAACACTTCCCCCAAACCGTAGATCAAACCGAGAATGATGGCCATGACGATTGGCACCATCACTACGGCGAACAGCAAACTTTCCAATAATTCCAACATGGTAGCCTCACTTAACTGCCCATTGAGCGGTAATGAACACCGCCACGTAATCTTTACTTTAAACCAAAACACTCGCTAAAACGTGGTTATTTTAGAGACTGGGTGAAATTTGTAACCGGCCAAACGTGC
This sequence comes from Serratia sp. BW106, assembly GCF_002607755.1. NCBI lineage: Bacteria > Pseudomonadati > Pseudomonadota > Gammaproteobacteria > Enterobacterales > Yersiniaceae > Serratia > Serratia sp. BW106. The sequence continues at coordinate 79,390 of NZ_MCGS01000041.1, read as the reverse complement.
CATTTGGCGCTTTGCCCACAAATCAGCGACAATAAGGTTTTTGCAGCCGACAGGACGCGTTATGCAGGCCGAAATTCTTCTTACTTTAAAACTCCAGCAAAAACTGTTCGCCGATCCACGCCGCATCGCGCTGCTTAAACAGGTCCGGCACACCGGCTCCATCAGCCAGGGGGCCAAACTGGCAGGCATCAGCTATAAAAGCGCCTGGGATGCAATTAACGAAATGAACCAGTTGGCGGAGCAAACGGTGGTGGAACGCGCCACCGGTGGCAAAGGCGGTGGCGGTGCTCAGGTGACCCACTACGGTGAGCGGCTGATCCAGCTTTACGATCTGCTGGGGCAAATCCAGCAAAAAGCCTTCGACGTGTTGCAACAGGACAACCTGCCGCTCGACAGCCTGCTGGCGGCCATCTCCCGCTTTTCACTGCAAACCAGTGCCCGTAACCAGTTCTTCGGCACCGTGATCGAACGCGATCACCAGCAGGTGCAGCAACACCTGGATATTTTACTTAACGACGGCAAAACCCGCCTCAGTGCTGCTCTGACCCAACAGAGTGCCGATCGGCTGCAGCTCTCGCCCGGTAAGGAAGTGCTGGCATTGATTAAAGCGCCCTGGGTGAAGCTGAATACCGACCCGTCTTTGGCCGGAGCGGCAGATAACTCGCTGGCCGGCGTAGTGGCCAGCATCCAGCCAGGTGCCGATCACAGCGAAGTACTGATTACGCTGACCGGGGGTGAAACCCTGTGCGCCACCGTGACCAATCCGGAGTTGCAACAGCTTAAACTGCGCCCCGGCAGCGCGGTGTACGCCATGTTTAATGCCGACCGGGTGATTGTCGCCACGTTGTGTTAAACGCAACGTTACGTTGCATTTTTGCCGATTGACATCCCCTCGCAATGCGCCTATTTCTAAACAAAATAATTGCATAAAAAGGAACAGGTGATGTCGTCGTTGCACATTTCGCAAGGTTCGTTTCGCTTAAGCGATACCCGTACCCTGACGCTGGATGCGCTGGATATTCAGGCCGGCGACAGTTGGGCTTTTGTCGGCGCTAACGGCAGCGGCAAATCTGCACTGGCACGGGCACTGGCCGATGAACTGGTGCTGTTGAGCGGCGAGCGTCGCAGCGATTTCAGCCATGCAGTGCGTATCTCTTTCGAACAGTTGCAAAAACTGGTCAGCGACGAATGGCAACGCAACAATACCGACCTGCTCAGCCCCGGCGAAGAAGACACCGGTCGCACGGTAGCCGAGATTATTCAGGAAGAAGCCAGGGACCCCACTCGCTGTGCGCAACTGGCAGAGCAATTCGGTATTACCCCGCTGCTGTCACGCCGTTTCAAATACCTTTCTACCGGCGAAACACGTAAAACCCTGCTGTGCCGGGCGCTGATGCCGCAACCCGACTTGCTGATCCTCGATGAGCCTTTTGATGGACTGGACGTCAATTCGCGCGCGCAATTGGCTGCACTGCTGAGCAACCTCTCTGGACATGGCTATACGCTGGTGCTGGTTCTCAACCGTTTTGACGAGGTACCGGACTTTATCCGTCAGGTCGGCGTGTTGGCAGACTGCACGCTGGCTAGCCAGGGAACGCGGCAGCAAGTGATGGCGGATGCGCTGGTGGCACAACTGGCGCACAGTGAAAATCTGGATGGCCTGTCATTGCCGGAAACCGAAGATCCGGCGCAAAAAACCACGCTGCCGGCAGACCAACCACTGATTATCCTGCGCGATGGGGTGGTCAGTTATAACGACCGACCGATCCTCAATCATCTCGACTGGCAGGTTAATCCCGGTGAGCACTGGCAAATTGTCGGCCCGAACGGCGCCGGTAAATCCACCCTGCTCAGCCTGATCACCGGCGATCATCCTCAGGGCTACAGTAACGATCTCACCCTGTTCGGCCGCCGCCGTGGCAGCGGGGAAACCATTTGGGATATCAAACGCCATATCGGCTACGTCAGCAGCAGCCTGCACCTGGACTACCGTGTCAGCGCCAGCGTACGCACGGTCATCCTTTCCGGCTTCTTCGACTCGATCGGCATTTATCAGGCGGTATCCGATCGCCAGCGGCAATTGGCCGACCAATGGCTGGCACTGCTGGGGCTGGGTGGCTCAAACAGCGAGGCACCGTTCCACAGCCTGTCCTGGGGTCAGCAACGGCTGGCATTGATTGCCCGCGCACTGGTCAAGCACCCGGCACTGCTGATCCTCGACGAACCGCTGCAGGGGCTGGATCCGCTCAATCGCCAACTGGTGCGCCGCTTTGTCGACGTGTTGATCGGCCAGGGAACAACCCAGTTGTTGTTTGTCTCACACCATGCGGAAGACGCCCCGCAGAGTATTACCCACCGTTTGAGCTTTGTCCCTGACGGCGACGACTACCGTTATCAGCTCGATACGCTGCTCTAAAAACGTCGCTAATCCCGCGGATGGGTGGTCCCGCCACTCATCCGATGACATATCCGGCAACACTTCCTCGGTAACACATCACATTTGGCCTTTTATCATAAGGGGTAAAGGATTCGTTTCTGGAGACACTATGTCTGCCGCACTGATTATTATCGATCTTATTGACGATTTGATTGGCCCCAAAGGGCGTGCAAACCATTGCCGTGAACAGGTGATAGCGCAAAATCTGATTGCCAACACCAATGCCGCTGCGGCTTACGCCCGGGTACGCAAAATCCCGGTGATTTGGGTACGCGTGGGTTTTGCCGACGACTACCACGATATTCCCGCCCACTCTCCACTGTTCAACCATCTGAAACAGATTGGCGCGCTGCGTTTAAGCAGCCCCGGCTGCCAATGGGATAAGGATTTGCAGGTCTTACCGGCGGATTTTCAGTTCGAAAAAAACGGGGTTTGTGCTTTTGCCGGTAACAATTTGTTAGCCTGGCTGCAGCAGCATCGTTGCCACCATTTGTTGTTGGGTGGCGTCAGCACCCCGCTGGCGATTGAGAGCACTGCCAGACAGGCGCACGACGCCGGTTTCCAGGTCACGGTATTACAGGATCTGTGCGCCGCACCGACCCTGGAGATGCACCAGCAGAGTCTGGATATTCTGCAGAATCTGGCGGAAATCACCCGTTCATCGGTCTGGATGAAGGGCTGAAAGCATTATTTCCTCACTGCACCGACCTTTACTGTCATTTCACTGTGCTACTATCCGGAATAGTGCCCAATTCACCGATCATTCGCACACCGATAAAGCAATGATTGCCTTCGGTAATGGGCACCGTGTGCATATTTTAAAGGGACAGAGTTATGTGGGGCGTACTGGCTACGGCGTTATTCTTTTTGCCATTTAACCGGCTTATTGCCTGGTTGATTTTGGCCGCATCGGCAGGAATGGGGATGTACCACGGGGTACTGACTCCGCTCAGCCTGGCGTGTTTATTGGCGATTGCCGCCCTCGCGGGATTGCGGCACCATTTTCGTACACGGCGTAATCTGGCTGTTCCACTCGAAGTGCTGGTGGTCGCAAGCTGTGTGGCGCTATTCCTGCATTGGGTGCCAGGCTTCCATAACCAGCTGATGATTGACGGTGATAAAGCCGGCCCGTTGAGCGCGCCGTTCACCATGTATTACAACTTCGATAAGGCGCTGGTGCCCTTCCTGCTGTTTGCCTGTCTGCCAACGTTATTTAAACTCAATAAACCGGATAAAAGCGTTGGTACACCCGCCTGGATCGCGCTGATTATCAGCGTCCCGGCCTTGCTGTTACTGGCGGTGGCACTCGGTGGCCTGAAGATTGAACTGCATACCCCAGCCTGGATCCTGGCGTTTATCATGGCCAACCTGTTCTTTGTCTGTATGGCCGAAGAAGCCTTGTTCCGGGGTTATCTGCAGCAACGTCTCAGCCAATGGCTGGGTGCCTGGCCGGCATTGATTATCGCCGCGCTGATCTTTGGCGCTGCACACCTGGCCGGCGGTATGCTGATGGTGGCTTTCGCCACGCTAGCCGGGGTGATTTACGGTCTGGCGTGGATGTGGAGCGGCCGTCTTTGGGTGCCCATCCTGTTCCATTTCGGGCTTAATCTGACCCATCTGCTGCTGTTCACCTACCCGCTGTACCAACACCCCTGATCTTCTGAGCCGGCAGATAATTATCTGCCGGCTTGTTAGTGAAAGCGCTATCACTTCCTCCTGAGAGTTATTTCCCCCCCTTTCTGCTCCTGCTGTATTGACGGTTCTCCTGCTGGTGCCATGTTGTGTAAACGATTCCATTCTTTGCTCTGGATCACCTTTTTACTCTGGAGGGCATGCTATATTTTTGGCCATAGTTATCCATTTATATGAGTCAAAGGCAGGTTGGCGGCAAGTGAAAGCGATTACACAGCCGTATCGCCTCAGAAAAAGGAACCGTCATGACGGATTTTAATCCCATCGATCATCCCCATCGCCGCTTTAACCCGCTAACCGGCCAATGGGTATTGGTATCACCACACCGCGCCAAACGACCGTGGCAAGGCCAGCAGGAATCCGCACAGCCTGAAACGCTGCCGCAGCATGATCCGGACTGCTTCCTCTGCCCGGGGAATACCCGCGTCACCGGTGATAAAAACCCGGACTATCAGAATACCTTTGTG
>NZ_MCGS01000041.1:73676-73805 GCF_002607755.1 Serratia sp. BW106 | reverse complement strand
GCCTGCGCCAAACGCGACGATCGTCAGATCCGGGTGATCGCCGCCGATTACCAAGAGCAACAGGATCAATTCTCGCTCGACAGCCCGATCGTTAGCCACCCGAACCAACGTTGGTCCGATTATGTACGC
>NZ_MCGS01000041.1:73091-73379 GCF_002607755.1 Serratia sp. BW106 | reverse complement strand
CGGGCGGTGTCGGTTCCGGAAGATATTGCCGTGGTGATCATCAATTCCAACGTGAAACGTGGGTTGGTGGACAGCGAATACAACACCCGCCGCAAGCAGTGTGAAGAGGCCGCGCGCTTCTTCGGCGTCAAGGCGCTGCGCGACGTCAGCCCGGATCTGTTTTTCCCGATCCAGCATGAATTGGATCCGATCGTCGCCAAACGAGCGCGTCATGTGATCAGTGAAAACGATCGAACCCTGGCTGCTGCCGATGCGCTGGCCGCCGGTGATATGAAACTGATGGGTAAA